>CATZTY010000157.1 GCA_958424475.1 uncultured Collinsella sp. | reverse complement strand
TCAAGAAATAGGTTCACCTGCCCTATAAGCGCCGTTCCCACAAGGGGGCGGCGCTTGGGGCGAACAATACTCTATGTGAGGAGGATATAAGTGGCTAAGACATCGATGATCGTCAAGTGCAATCGCAAGCAGAAGTTCTCTACTCGTGAGTACACGCGCTGCCAGCGCTGCGGCCGTCCGCACTCTGTGTACCGCAAGTTCGGCCTGTGCCGTGTCTGCTTCCGCGAGCTTGCACTCAAGGGCGAGCTTCCCGGCGTTAAGAAGGCCAGCTGGTAAGTCACTACCAGCGTTTCAAGCATCAGTTTGGAACAGGGAAAACGCGCTAAAAAGGCTTTGCCGTTAAGGGCGGCGAAGAACCAAGAGCACGTGTTCATCAAGAACGAAGGAGAATCTGTATGAACCTTACAGACCCGATCGCAGATATGCTTACGCGCATCCGTAACGCTAACTCTGTGAACAAGGCCACGGTCTCCATGCCGAGCAGCAAGAAGCTCGTCGAGATCGCTCGTGTTCTGCACGAGGAGGGCTACATCGAGGGCTACGATGTCGAGGACACCGTTCCCCAGAAGACTCTGCACATCACGCTTAAGTATGGTCCCAAGAAGGCTAAGGTCATCAACGGCATCCGCCGCATTTCCAAGCCGGGCCTGCGTAAGTACACCGGCGTTGCCGACATGCCCCGCGTCCGCGGTGGCCTTGGTACCGCCATTATTTCCACCAGCCATGGCGTCATGACCGACCGCGACGCTCGCAAGCACAACGTCGGCGGCGAGATCATCGCTTACGTCTGGTAATTCGCTCGGTAGGTAGAAGGAAAGGAGATCACCGTGTCTCGTATCGGTAATAAGCCTGTCCAGATTCCCGCCGGAGTCGAAGTGGCAGTCAACGGCAACAACGTTGTCGTCAAGGGCCCCAAGGGCCAGCTCGAGCTCGATGTCTTTGAGAAGCTCGCTATCAACGTCGAGGACAACGTCCTCACCGTTTCCCGTCCCGACGACGAGCGTGAGACCCGTGCCCGCCACGGCCTCACCCGTGCCCTCATCCACAACATGGTTGTTGGCGTTTCCGAGGGCTTCGAGAAGAAGCTCGAGCTCGCCGGCGTCGGTTACCGCGTGCAGCAGAAGGGCAAGAACCTCGAGTTCTCCCTGGGCTTCTCGCACCCCGTGATCGTCGAGGCTCCCGAGGGCATCACCTTCGAGGTTCCCGACAACACCCACGTGAACGTCAAGGGTATCAACAAGCAGCAGGTCGGTCAGATCGCCGCTGAGATCCGCGGCCATCGTCCTCCCGAGCCTTACAAGGGCAAGGGTATCCACTACGTTGGCGAGCACATCCGCCGCAAGCTGGGTAAGGCCGCCAAGTAGTCGTAACCGACTCACTCGCATAAGACCAGCACCCCGTCAGGTGCTGGCAAGATCAACCTTTTTAGGAGTTTACGTATGAACAAGCATAAGGCGAAGCTGGAAGGCCTCAAGCGTCGTCAGCGTCGTGTGCGCGGCAAGGTCTCGGGTACCTCCGAGCGTCCGCGTCTTCGCGTGACCCGTACTAACGCCAACATCTATGCCCAGATCATCGACGACAGCAAGGGCTCCAGCCTGACGCTCGTCTCTGCCTCGACCCTCGAGGCCGAGTTCAAGGGCACCCACACCTCGAACAAGGAGGCTGCGGAGAAGGTCGGTCAGCTCGTTGGCAAGCGCGCCATCGAGGCCGGCATCACCAAGGTCGCCTTCGATCGCGGTGGCCGTATCTACCATGGCCGCGTCAAGGCCCTCGCCGACGGTGCTCGTGCCGCCGGTCTCGAGTTCTAGGAGGTATGTAGCACATGGCTCGTAATCAGAAGCAGCAGCGCGAGGCCTCCGAGTTCGAGGAGCGCGTCGTTTACATCAACCGCGTGTCGAAGACCGTCAAGGGTGGTCGTCGCATGAGCCTCGTCGCTCTCGTCGTCGTTGGCGACGGCAAGGGCAACGTCGGCGTTGGCATGGGCAAGTCCGCTGAGGTGCCCATGGCCATCTCCAAGGCGTCTCTCGATGCCAAGAAGAACATGTTCCACGTGCCGGTGACCGATCAGGGCACCATTCCGCACGAGGTTCTCGGCCACTTTGGTGCCGGCCGCATCATCATTAAGCCCGCTGTCGAGGGTACCGGCGTTATCGCCGGCGGCGCTGTGCGTCCCCTCTTTGAGCTTGCTGGCATCAAGAACGTCCTGTCCAAGTCCCTCGGTACCGACAACGGCCTCAACATCATCAAGGCTGCCGTCGAGGGCCTCAAGGAGCTCTCCAGCCCTGAGGACGTCGCGGCTCGCCGTGGCCTGACGGTCTCCGAGATGTTCGTCGGTAAGGAGAACTAAGCATGGCTGACACCATCAAGATCAAGCAGGTCCGCAGCACCAACGGTTGCAAGCAGGACCAGGTCCGTACTGTCCGTGCCCTCGGTCTCCACAGGATCCGCGAGGTTCGCGAGATTGCTGACAACGAGTCCGTCCGCGGCATGATCTTCAAGGTCAAGCACCTTGTCGAGATTGTAGAGGAGTAGCAAATGCAGCTTCACGATCTTACTCCCGCGCCCGGTTCCACCAAGAACCGCAAGCGCGTCGGCCGTGGCAATTCTTCGGGTCACGGCACCACTTCTGGCCGCGGCCAGAAGGGCCAGGGTTCCCGCTCTGGCGGCACCAAGGGTGCCGGCTTCGAGGGTGGCCAGACTCCGCTGGCTATGCGCCTGCCCAAGCTTCCGGGCTTCCGCAACCCCCGTCGTATCGAGTACACCGCTGTTAACGTTGAGCGTCTCGAGCGTAAGTTCGAGGACGGCGCTGTGATCGACGGTGCCGCTCTTAAGGCCGCTCGCATCACCAAGAGCGAGTTCGAGCCCGTCAAGGTGCTCGGCAATGGTGAGCTCACCAAGAAGTTCACGGTCAAGGTCGACAAGGTCAGCGCTTCTGCGCAGGCCAAGATCGAGGCCGCCGGCGGAAAGGTCGAGCTGCCGTGCTAAATGGTCTTAAGAATGCTTTCCGCATCAAAGAATTGCGCGAAAAGATTCTTTTTACCATAGCTATGCTCGTCGTGTACCGCATTGGTGCGCACGTTCCTGTGCCCGGCATTCCCTTCCAGGGGATGCTGGGCCTTTTCTCGACCGATAACAATTCGGTCGCCGCAGGTGCTATGGCCCTCCTGAATCTTTTCTCTGGCGGCGCGTTGAGCTATGTGTCGGTGTTTTCGCTGGGCATCATGCCTTACATCACCAGCTCGATCATCCTCCAGATGCTCCAGGCCGTCGTGCCTTCCCTGCATGAGCTTGCCCGCGAGGGCGAGGTCGGTCAGACCAAGATTACGCAGTATTCGCGTTACCTCACCCTGGCTCTGGCAATCCTCAACTCCGTGGGTTACCTCTTCCTCTTTAAGAGCTTCGGCATCAGCTTTAATGGCGCCGGCGCTCCCGAGATCATCTTCGACCTCATGATCGTCGGTACGCTCACCGCGGGCGCTATGCTGATCATGTGGATTGGTGAGCTCATCACCCAGCGCGGTATCGGCAATGGCATGTCGCTGATCATCTTCGCGAACATCATGGCCGGTCTGCCGCAGGCCATCTTCTCCAGCACCGAGGGCAATGCCGGTGGCATCATCACCATGGTGATCATCTGCGCCATCATCCTGCTGGTTATCCCGCTGATTGTTTTCCTTGAGCGCGGCCAGCGCCGCATCCCGGTCTC
>CATZTY010000156.1 GCA_958424475.1 uncultured Collinsella sp. | reverse complement strand
CGAAAAGGAAGTCCAGCGCATGATGGAAATTCTTTCGCGCCGCACCAAGAACAACCCGCTCATTCTGGGCGACCCCGGCGTGGGCAAGACGGCCATCGTTGAAGGTCTGGCTCAGCAGATCGCTGCCGGCAATGTGCCCGAGAACCTCATGAACCAGAATATCTGGACGCTCGACCTGCCGGGCCTCGTGGCGGGTGCCAAGTATCGCGGCGAGTTTGAGGAGCGCCTCAAGAACGTGATCCAGGAGGCGACCGAAGCTGACGACGTTATCCTGTTTATTGACGAGATGCATACCATCATCGGTGCCGGTTCTGCCGAGGGCTCCATCGACGCGAGCTCCATGCTCAAGCCCGTACTTGCGCGCGGTGCCTTTCAGATTATTGGCGCCACCACGGCCGAGGAGTTCCGCAAGTACCTCACCAAGGACCCGGCCTTCGAGCGTCGCTTCCAGACCATCGATGTCGAGGAGCCGAGTGTCGAGGACACGGTCAAGATCCTGACCGCGCTCAAGCCGCGCTACGAGGAGCACCACCACGTGCGTTACATGCAGGGTGCCATCGAGGCGGCCGCGAACCTCTCCAACCGCTACATCCAGGATCGCTTCCTGCCCGATAAGGCCATCGACCTCATCGACGAGGCCGGTGCTCGCGCCCGCATCGCCGCCAACCGTGCGCCCGAGCCGGTGCGCGAGGCCGAACATCGCATCGAGGAGCTTAAGGCCGCCGCACAGGAGGCCACCGAGAGCGACGACATGAACAAGGCCGCCGAGATCACCGAGCAGCAGAAGGCCGCCGAGATTGAGCTCGCCGAGGCCAAGGCTGCCTGGACGGCCGAGCTCGACGCCAGCCCGCTCACCATCGATGTGAGTCAGATTGCCGACATCGTGTCCGTGACTTCGGGCGTGCCGGTGTCCTCGCTTACCGAGAGCGAGAGCCGTCGCCTGCTGCAAGCCGAAAGCGTGCTCAAGACGCGCATCATCGGTCAGGATGAGGCTGTCGAGGCAGTTGCCAAGGCCGTGCGCCGCAGCCGCTCGCCGCTCAAGGATCCGCGTCGCCCCGGCGGCAGCTTTATCTTCCTGGGCCCCACCGGCACGGGCAAGACCGAGCTCGCCAAGACGCTCGCCGAGTATCTCTTTGGCAGCAAGGATGCGCTCATCAGCTTCGATATGTCCGAGTTCGGTAGCGAGTTCGAGGTCTCCAAGCTCATCGGTAGCCCTCCGGGTTACGTCGGCCACGACGAGGGTGGCCAGCTCACTAAAGCCGTTCGTCGCCACCCGTATTCGGTCGTGCTGTTCGACGAGATTGAGAAGGCGCACCCCGATATCTTCAACATCTTGCTGCAGGTGCTGGAGGAGGGCCGCCTGACCGATAGCCAGGGCAAGACGGTCGACTTCCGCAACACCGTGATCATCATGACGTCCAACGTGGGCGCCCGCGAGATTGCGCAGGATGCGAGCGTGGGCTTTGGTACCACCGGCGAGCAGGGCCTCACCTCGAGTGAGATCCGCGGCCGTGCGATGGGCGAGCTCAAGCGCCTGTTCCGCCCCGAGCTGCTCAACCGTATCGACGACATTGTGGTGTTCCAGAAGCTCTCGGGCGAGAACCTGACCAAGATTGCGCACCTGCTGGTGGACGACCTACGTCAGCGTTTGATTGCCAACGGTATGAACATCAAGCTCACCGATGCGGCCTATGACAAGATCGTGGCCGAGGGCACCGACCTCACCAACGGTGCGCGTCCGCTGCGCCGTGCTATTCAAAAGCTCATCGAAGACCCGCTGTCCGAGGAGCTTCTGGCCGGCGAGTGGGGCGAGGGCGATACCGTCCTGTGCGACGTGGCCGATGGCAAGTTTGTCTTTAGCCATGGCACGGGCGAGATCCCGGCACCGCGTCCGGTGGGCACGCTCGGTGGCGATACCGCCCCGGCGGCACCGCACACCGGCAACGCCGCGCCTGTGAGCGGCGGCGTGACCTCGGGCCCCGGCGGCATGATGCAAGCCGGTTCCGGCGCGCTGTAGGGCGTAACATAGCTTTGCGAAGGGGCACTCCTGTCGGGGCGCTCCTTTTTTATGAGTAAATGGTGCTATACTCAAAATATAAATATGTATAGCAGAAGGAGCTAGCATGCCTATATCGGTACTCGACTCACGGCCGGTCCAGATGAATGTGCGCATGGATCGCCAGCTCAAAGAGGCTGGGGACGCCGTGCTGGCGCATATCGGCATGACGCCGTCTCAAGCGGTGCGGACACTTTGGGAATATCTGGTCGTCAACGGATGCATGCCCTCGAGATCGGGGGTTGCGGTACCGAGCTCTAACGTGCCAGCGACTGCGTCGGTGGAATCAAGGGTTACGCAGGGCAGCCACATCGTGCGCGATGCGTGCCTCAAATACGGCATCCCTGTTCCCGACCTCTCGGGTGACTACGATGACCTCTATGAGGAAGCAATGGCGGAGCGCTATCCCGAGTGGGTGGAGCTATGAGTGCAGACGGCATTCTCAAGTTGCTCATCGATACCAATGTATGGATGGATTATTTTTCTGGTAGGTCTGACCGTACGGCAAACGTCGTCCATCTGATCGAGATTGCCGACGCTTCGGAGCTGATTGCCCTGTTTGCCTCGTCTCTTTCGGTCAAAGATGTCTCGTATCTTGTCTCGGCGGCGATTAAGAGGGAGTGCCGAAGGAAGAATGGTTCGCTGAGCGATAACGCCATTGCGGCGGCGGACGAAACGGCCTGGGCATGCGTTCGGCAGATGCGTGAGCTCGCCCTCATCGCGCCGGTCGGTGCAGACGAGGTCTTCGACTCCTTCGTGTTCAAGTATCATCACAACGACTTTGAGGACGACCTGATGCTGGGCGTCGCCAATCGCATTGATGCCGATTACGTCGTGACAGAGGATAAAAATCTCATTAAGCATACCAATGGCGTATGCATAAACGTTCAACAGGCGTTGAGGTTGGTTGAAGGGTCCAGCGTCCCTTCGGCGCGGCCCGTCTAACATGCTTTATCTTGATAAAGTGGTGTTTCCCCACCGTTAGCCGATGATGCGAGGGCGCTCGGCGTTTTCGACTGGTTTATGCACGCAAAGTCTGGGAATATACAAGTCGCATGTCTTACTGTCTAACCAGTTGCGCCAAGGAGGCACCATGGACTACAAGATTACCGGCTACGAGCCCGCCCAGCTGTTCCATTTCTTTGAGGAGGTCAGCGCGATCCCCCGTGGGTCTGGCAACGAGAAGGGCATCAGCGATTTCCTGGTCGCGTTTGCCAAGGAGCGCGGTCTCGATGTGTATCAGGACGAGGTCTACAACGTCATCATTTGCAAGCCCGCATCTGCCGGCGCCGAGAATGCCCCGACCGTAATGCTGCAGGGCCACATCGATATGGTGTGCGACAAGTTGGGCTCCGTTGAGCACGACTTTACGACTGATGGTATCGACCTGGTCGTCAAGGACGGCGTCCTCACCGCCAACGGCACCACCCTGGGCGCCGACAACGGTATCGCCGTCGCTCTGATGCTCACTGTTCTCGATGACGATTCGATCGTTCACCCTGCCCTCGAGTGCGTATTCACCACCGACGAGGAGACTGGCCTGGTCGGCGCCGAGACGCTCGACAAGTCCCAGATTAGCGCCCGCACTATGATCAACCTTGACTCCGAGGAAGAGGGCGTTGCCACCGTCAGCTGCGCCGGCGGCGTCGTCGTTACCTACACCTGC
>CATZTY010000155.1 GCA_958424475.1 uncultured Collinsella sp. | reverse complement strand
ATACTCTCATGACCACCATGATCCTGGAGAAGCAGGCCCGCTTTACCATCGATGCCTACAAGCGCATCGCCGAACTCGAGGCCAAGCTCGCTTAACGAACCCTCGCAACCAAGTCCCCTTCCAAAAGCCCTGCCGCTACCCGCGGCAGGGCTTTTTCTGTTCTCCTCCAAGTTGCGGTGAAATAGGGACTGAATAGGGGCTGGCGGGCGCAAAACAATCCCTATTCCACCGCAACTCATCCCGAGATAGTCATTGGGGACAGTCTTGTTGCGCTCCGTTCGTCCTCCCGTTCGATTTTTGCTCGGTGGGTATACTTCCTTTCGCATTAAACGCCGGACTGAGGAGGTATCCAAATGCCGGATAACGGGTCAATACAAAAAAGAGACGCGCACGAGATGGCTCATGGGCGTCCTGTCCAGATAACCGAGCACACGACGGTAACCGAGCTGCAGCCCAGTCTGTCCGATGTCGTGTGCACAAACAAAAAGCTGCAGATTGGCTTTATCGTTGCGCTCGTGGTCCTGGCACTGCTGTCGGGCTTTGTAGCTCGTCCGCATTTCGCCGATACCAAAACTTGGGACTCCACCATCGAGGTCATCGACCAAAAGAAGGGCAACGTTTTGGCGCTCACGGCTTCATGCGTTGCTCTGTCTGCGGGTATTACCGCGCTGCCGGGTGATACGGGAACGCCGGTTGCCGAGCAGCTCGCACAGCTTTCGGGCAACCTTGGTATCGTGCTTGCCGTGCTATACCTCGAGAAATACCTGCTGACCATTTTGTGGTCGGTTGGCCTGGGCATCTTAATCCCGTTTGCGTTGGTGCTCTTTGCGGTGTCGCTCGGCATTCACGGGCGCTGGAGCACGAGCACTGTCCTGCGCCGTGTGGCGACGCGCGTGCTGGTGGTTGCCGTGATCGGCATGGCGCTCGTACCCGCGAGCGTATGGGTGTCGCAGAAGGTCGATGAAACGTATCGCGTAAGTATTGAGCAAGCTGAGCAAAAGGCGAGCGATGCCGCAAAGACGGCTGATGCCACGGACAAGTCAGCCGAGACCAGCTCAAAATCGAACAAGAAAAAATCCGAGGCCAAGGAGTCCAAAAACGTGCTCGAGCAGTTGACTGACGGGGCCTCGAGCCTTGTTACGTCGGTGACCAGCGGTGCCAAGCAGATGACCGATGAGATCGTGCATCAGGTGACCGATCTGATCGAAGGCGTCATCGTGATGATCGTGACCTCGTGTGTGATTCCTCTACTGGTGCTCGTGGCGTTCCTATGGCTAGGACACGTGCTGCTGGGGATCGATATCTCCGGTCCCGCGAACTATCTGACGGGTCGTTTCTTGAGCGCTCCGTCCAGACATGCCAAGAAGAGCGGGCAGTCTGAGTAGGCGGCAAAGCGATCTTTGGAAGATCAACCGTAAGAAGGGCGGCCGAGACACGTTCTCGGTCGCCCTTTTGTTTGTTGAACACGTGGGCGCTACGTCCGCGCCGGGCTCAAACGGTCAGCAATCATCCGTGAATGGTGTTTGTTCAAAAAAGAACAAAGATAAACAAATTAGTGTTGCAGTCGGTGTTCGAATGTGTTCAAATAAACACGAACAGTGAAGAACCGCACATTCAGATGCCCGGACCTGAACGCGATTCAACACTTCCAAACAGAAACTACGCACCTGCGTATCTCTCAAGGAGGATGTCATGAGGGTTGTAATCGCTTCCGATGCCGACGGTATGTCGATGAAGGAGTCCATCAAGGAGATGCTCATCGCCGACGGTCACGAGGTCGTCGACTATTCCGAGACCCCTGCCGCGGACTTTGTCGATTCCGCGACCGCCGTTGCCAAGGACCTGCTGGAGCACAAGGATTCCCAGGGCTTTGCATTCGATAAGTACGGCGTCGGCTCCTATATGGCCGCCGTCAAGATCAAGGGCATGGTCGTCGCCAACATTTCCGACGAGCGTTCCGCTTACATGACCCGCGAGCACAACGGCTCGCGCATGGTCACCATGGGCCCGGGCGTTGTGGGCACCGAGGTCGCCAAGAAGATCGCCCGCGAGTTCCTGCGCGCCCAGTACGCCGGCGGCCGTCACCAGATCCGTGTCGACATGCTCAACAAGATGGCCTAACGAGAGCCACCGAGAACTCGAACTTCTACCTCAACTTGTGAATTCAGACGAAAGGACGTTCTGATGAAGAAGACCATCGCAATCGGTTGCGACCATATCGTTACGGACGAGAAGATCTATCTGGCCGACCGCCTGGAGCAGGCTGGCTACAAGGTGCTCGACTGCGGCACCTACAGCCACACCCGTACGCACTATCCCATCTACGGTAAGGCCGTGGGCGAGGCTGTTGCCAGCGGCAAGGCCGACTTTGGCGTGGCCCTGTGCGGCACCGGCATCGGCATCACCAACGCCGTCAACAAGGTTCCCGGCGCCCGCTGCGCCCTGGTCCGCGACATGACCTCTGCCCTGTACGCTCGTCGCGAGCTCAACGCCAACATCGTGGGCTTTGGCGGCAAGATTACCGGCGAGTTCCTGATGGCCGATATCATGCTTGCCTTCCTGGAGGAGCCCTACGAGAAGACCCCCGAGCACGATGCCCTGATCGCTAAGATCGATGCCTGCAATAAGGCCGACGCCGAGGCTCAGGCTGACCCGCACTTCTTTGACGAGTTCCTCGAGAAGTGGGACCGCGGCGAGTACCACGACTAAGGGGTTCCGGCGTTCTACCGAACGCCGGACCGGCCGACGCTGCGAAGCCATCTGGCGGGCAATCTGCCGTTCAGCTTCGGCGGCATGACCAGAAGGTCAATGCCGCCTCGCTTCACGGCACCTTGCCTCGCCAGCTGGCTTCTCGCTGGCGTTGAGCTGACCTGTGGGGTTGCCCCTGTTGTTGCGAAGCGTTCTGGGTCGGTAAGCTGCTCCGATAACACGTTTGCTTGCTTGGCTTGAGTGCTTCGCTCTTGGCTGTACTTGGCGATTTGCAGCTTTTCAATTGACGGCTCGCGTTTCTGTGAGGGGGCGCGGGCCGGTTTTCTATCAGCCCTATTGACTTGGCGGGCTGTCGTAAGAAAGGGAAGGCTCCTATGGAGTTTGTTCTTGATAACGGTTCTATCCGCGTAGCACTGAGCACGGCGGGCGGGTCGTTCACTTCTATTGCGGCCAACGGCCGTGAGTACCTGTGGCAGGGTGACCCGGCGGTCTGGTCGGGCCAGGCACCCATTTGTTTCCCGATCTGCGGCGGCCTTCGCGACGGTCACGCAATGACCATGGGCGGCCGCGAGGTCAAGCTCGCCCGCCACGGCTTTGCGCGCAAACAGGAGTGGAAGCTCGAGGAACAGAGCGACAACATGGTTGCGCTGAGCCTAAGCTCTGCCGACCATGCCGAGTTGCTCGAGCAGTACCCGTATCCGTTTAAGATCGTTGCTCGTTACACGATCGATTCGGAAAAGGTAGCCGTGTCGTACGAGGTGACCAATGAGGGCACCGAGGACATGCCGTTCTTTGTGGGCGGTCACCCTGGCTTTAAGTGCCCGCTTGACGAGGGCGAGTCCTATGACGACTACGAGCTCCGTTTTGAGCAGCGCGAGGCCGCCGAGCTCTGTACTGCCGTTCCCTCGACGGGCCTGATTGATGTTGAGCATTGCAGCAAGAACCCCATGATCGGCCATGACCTGCCGCTTACCCACGAACTCTTCGACTTCGCGGAGACCATCTTTGACGTGC
>CATZTY010000154.1 GCA_958424475.1 uncultured Collinsella sp. | reverse complement strand
TCCGCCGGTGGATCCGAGGCAGTTCCCCTTTTTCTCGCAGAACTAACTATGGGATAGGATTCGCTCCCAGCCCCGATACTTCAACTAAGCATTTCGGCCCCGTTGTGTTATTCTAGAACAGACGTTCGTGAATGATGCGTGGGGCCTTGTCTTGCGCTGTGCTTGTGGCGAGGGGAGGTCGGCTTGGTTATCTTGGGCATTGACCCCGGTTTGGCTCATACGGGTTGGGGGATTATCGAGGAGCGGCGTGGCGAGGTTCGCTGCCGTGCCTATGGCTGCATCGAGACCAGTGCCGGAAGTCCGCTCGCGGTGCGCCTGTCGCATATCGCCCATGACCTTAAGGATGTCGTTGAGCGTTATCGACCCGACACGGCTGCTGTCGAGAGCATCTACTTTGGCGCCAACGTTCGTTCGGCCATCCCCACGGCGCATGCCCGCGGTGCTGCACTCGTCGCACTTTCGGAATGCGCGCTCGAGATTGGCGAGTACACGCCCATGCAGATCAAACAGGCTGTGGTGGGCACTGGCGCCGCGGACAAGCGGCAGGTCGCCTACATGGTACGCACACTCACACAGCTCGATCACGACCCGCATCCCGACCATGCCGCCGATGCCCTGGCCTGCGCCATCTGCCACGTAAACCTCAGCCGCACCCGCGCCCTCACCGGTGGCGAGTTCTATCAACAGAGAGGAACCGGATACTGATGATTTCCCAGCTCCACGGAACGCTTGTCGAGGCCACGATGAGCTCTGCTGTCGTCGATGTGTCGGGCGTTGGCTTTGAGCTCGGCATCTCGGGCAGCACTGCGGCCACGTTGCCGACGCCCGGCGGCGAGGTCCGCCTCTACACGCGTATGCAGGTGCGCGAGGACGCCATGACACTTTTCGGTTTTTCCTCAAAGGATGAGCGCACGATGTTCGACCGGCTCGTGTCCGTTTCGGGCGTTGGCCCGCGCCTGGCGCTTGCCGTGCTTTCCACCTATACCGTGGGGCAGCTGTATTCGCTGGTGATGGCCGAGGACGACAAGGGCATGGCCAAGGTACCCGGTGTGGGCAAAAAGACAGCTCAGCGCCTGATCCTGGAACTCAAGAGCACCTTTGCCAAGGATAAGGGCTTTGTGCCGGTCGACGTGATTCCCGGACAGGTTGCGATGCCCGTGCCCGCTGCCGCTCCCTCGGCGATCGATGATGCCCGTGCGGCGCTCCTTTCCATGGGCTTTAGCCTGCAGGAGACCGATGTTGCCCTGAGCGGGTATGATGGGCAGAATATGCGTGTCGAGGATCTGCTCGGCGCGGCGCTTAAGCGACTCGGAATGGATGCGTGATGTGGGAAGCCGATGACTCTCAGGACCTGTGGGCGACGCCCGGCAACTCGCCGGCGGCATCCATGGCGCACGGCGAGCGCATGGTGGGCTCGGAGCTGACGGCCGAGGACCTCGATGTCGACCGCACTTTGCGCCCCCAGCGACTGGACGATTACTGTGGTCAGGAGCACATCAAGCAGAGCCTGCGCGTGTTGATCGAAGCGGCGCAGAGCCGTGGCGAGACGCTCGACCACGTGATCTTCTCGGGTCCTCCGGGCCTGGGCAAGACCACGCTGGCCACCGTTATCGCCAACGAGCTGGGCGCTCAGATCAAGACCACGAGTGGCCCTGCCATCGCGCGCACGGGCGACCTGGCGGCCATCCTTACTAACTTGCAGCCGGGTGATGTGCTGTTTATCGACGAGATCCACCGCCTCAACCGTTCGGTCGAGGAGGTCCTGTACCCCGCGATGGAGGACTTTGCCCTCGATATCGTGATTGGCAAGGGTCCGGCGGCGCGCTCGATTCGCCTGGATATTCCCAAGTTTACGCTGGTAGCGGCAACGACCCGCTCAGGCATGTTGACCGGCCCGTTGCGCGACCGCTTTGGCATTTCGTATCGCCTGGATTACTACACGGTCGAGGAGCTCGCGCAGATTGTGACGCGCTCGGCGACTATCCTGGGCGTGACGATCGACCATCCCAGTGCACTCGAGATCGGCTCGCGTTCGCGCGGCACGCCACGTCTTGCCAACCGCCTTCTCAAGCGCGTGCGCGATTACGCACAGGTGCGTGGCAGCGGCCCTATCGAGCTCGATATCTGCCGCCAGGCGCTCGAGTTCTTCGAGATCGACGAGCTCGGTCTGGACTGGATGGATATTCGTATCTTGGAGACGCTTGCCAAGACGTTCTCCGGCCGTGCTGTAGGCCTGACGACCCTTGCCAGTGCGGTGGGCGAGGACCCGGGCACGCTCGAGGATGTCTATGAGCCCTATTTGCTGCAGTGCGGGTTGATGATTCGTACGCCGCAGGGCCGTCAGGCAACCCTTCGCACCTTTGAGCACCTGGGGATTGAACCTACCGTTTAGGGCGCTTTGTTTTGGCGGGCTGTTGGGCTATCGCTGGGCATCGGGTAAACATATCGCCGTTCATCGGTTATGGGCGTTTTACTATTGCGCGCCCGTGCTATGCTGAATTGGTCTTTTTCTCATTCGGTAACGAAAGGACCGCCCATGCCTACTGACATCGAAATCGCACGTTCTGTCACGCCACTGCCTATTACCGAGGTGGCCAAGAACGCCGGCGTCGACGTTAAGCACCTTATTCCGTACGGCTTCGACAAGGCTAAGGTCGACTATTCACTGCTCAACGAGCCGACTGATCACCAGGCCAAGCTCGTCCTCGTGACCGCTATCAACCCAACGCCCGCGGGCGAGGGCAAGACCACCACGACCATCGGTCTGGCCGACGGCCTGCGTCGTCGCGGCGTCAAGAGTGCCGTTGCCCTGCGCGAGCCTTCGCTCGGCCCCGTCTTTGGCGTTAAGGGCGGTGCTGCCGGCGGCGGCTGGGCTCAGGTCATCCCCATGGAGGATATCAACCTGCACTTTACCGGCGACTTCCACGCTATCGGTGCCGCCAATAACCTGCTGGCCGCCATGCTTGATAACCACATCCAGCAGGGCAATCAGCTCGGTATTGACGTTAAGCGCATCACTTGGAAGCGCGTCGTCGATATGAACGACCGTCAGCTGCGCCACGTCATCGACGGCATTGGCGGTAAGGCCCAGGGCGTGCCGCGCGAGGACGGCTTCGATATCACCGTCGCCTCCGAGGTCATGGCAATCCTGTGCCTGTCCACGAGCATCAACGATCTTAAGGAGCGCTTGGGCGAGATCGTTGTCGGCTACAGCTATGCCGGCGAGCCCGTCCGTGCCCGCGACCTCAACGCCCAGGGTGCCATGGCCGCGTTGCTTAAGGACGCGCTCAAGCCCAATCTGGTGCAAACGCTCGAGGGCACGCCCGCGTTTGTCCACGGCGGTCCCTTCGCCAACATCGCCCACGGCTGCAACTCCATCATGGCCACGCGTATGGCGATGCGCTTTGGCGATGTTGCCATTACCGAGGCCGGCTTCGGTGCCGATCTGGGTGCCGAGAAGTTCCTCGACATCAAGTGCCGCATGACGGGCGTTCGCCCCAGCGCCGTCGTGATCGTCGCTACCGCTCGTGCGCTTAAGTACAACGGTGGCGTCGCCAAGGCCGATCTCAACGAGGAGAACCTCGAGGCACTCAAGGCTGGCATGCCCAACCTGTTGCGTCACGTCGACAACATCCAGAACGTATATGGTCTGCCCTGCGTGGTCGCCATCAATCGCTTCCCGACGGACACCGAGGCCGAGCTTGCTCTCATCGAGTCCGAGTGCCAGAAGCTCGGCGTCAACGTTAAGCTTTC
>CATZTY010000153.1 GCA_958424475.1 uncultured Collinsella sp. | reverse complement strand
GTCAAGAACGCCTCCGCCGTGCGCCGCGCGCTGCCATTTATGATCGACGGCGAGATCAAGGCCTTCGCGCTCAACGACGAGGTGCTGGCCTACAACCGCACGGACAAGAATGGTGAGTCCGCGACGGTTATCATCAACCGCAGCCTGCGCAATTCGCACCGCGTGACGATTCCGGCGCTCGGCGAATGCGCGAGTGACGTGATCAGCGGTCACGAGTGCGAGATCCACAACGGCACGGTCACGCTCGATCTGTATCCGCTGGGCTCGTCGATCATCTATCACCATGCCGAGCAGCGCCTGCAGGAGCCGCTCGATCACGGCGCGGGCGTCGTGTGCCATATCACCTCGGTGCCCACCGACGACGGCAAGCCCGGCACGATCGGCGCGCCCACGCGTCGCTTTATCGACCATCTGGCCGCTATGGGCATGCGCTACTGGCAGGTTCTGCCCGTCAACCCGACGGACTTCTTCCGCTCCCCCTACGCTGGGCCTTCGGCCTTTGCGGGCAATATTGACCTGCTGCCCGAGAGCCAAGAGGAGCTGGCGGCCGACTTTGAGACTTGGAAGGCCCGTGGCGGCGAGGATGCCGATCCGCTGTACACGGCGTTTAAGCATCGCAACGCCGATTGGCTCGAGAAGTACTGCGTCTACATGGCCGTCAAGAAGTACTTTGAAGGCGAATCGCGTCACGATTGGCCGGCAGATGTCGCGCGCTACAACGAATATCTGATCGATGACAAGCGTTTCCACGACGAGGCCGAACTGCAGGCGTACATGCAGTACCGCTTTGACCTGGCCTGGTGCGAGCTCATGAACTACGCGCACAAGAAGGGTATCGAGGTCATCGGCGACATTCCTATGTACGTTTCGGACGATTCGGCCGATGCGTGGAGCGAGCCCGAGAACTTCTGGCTGTCCGATACCGGCAAGGCGATTGAGATTTCTGGCGCACCACCCGACAATTTTGCGCCCGAGGGCCAGGTGTGGGGCAACCCCACCTTCCGTTGGGATCACATGAAGGAGAACGGCTACCGCTGGTGGATGGACCGTCTGCGTCGCGCATTCTCGCTCTACGACCGCGTACGCCTGGACCACTTCCTGGGATTCCACAGCTACTTTAGTATCCCCGCGGGCAAGGCTTGCGCCGACGGTCGCTGGCTGGCGGGCCCGGGCAAGGACCTGTTCCAGACCGCCTACGACGAGTTGGGTCCGCTCAACTTTATCGCCGAGGACCTGGGCTACCTGACGCCCGGTGTTCGCGCCATGGCTTCGACCTGTGGTTTCCCCGGCATGGACGTGCTGGAGTTTAGCGACTACGACGTTCGTTGCGGTGTGCATCCCACGCCCGGCAAGATTCTGTACACCTCGACGCACGATACGTCGACGCTCGCCGGTTGGTGCACGCGCTCCTTTGCGGGCGGCGACGAACCGAGCGGTGTTGAGGTGGCGGCCAAGCTGATGGGTGACGCGCTGGCAAGCGACGCTCCCCTGGTGATGATACCGCTGCAGGATATCCTGGGGCTTGGCGACGACTCGCGCATGAACGTGCCGGGTGTCGCCACGGGCAACTGGACCTGGCAGGCCGATGAGGCCGACGTTGCGGCCGCCGAGGGCAAAACTGCACAGCTCCTGCGCAACACCCATAGATTCTGGGGCGAAGCGTGATAAAACCCCCGATATAGGGTACAGTTACAGCTGTTTGAATTTATGCGGGCAGAGCGATCTGCCCGCTTTGTGCTGAAAAGGAAGTATTATGGCGCGCTACGATTACAAGTGCTCGAGCTGCGGCAACGTGTTTGAGGTTGAGCATCCCATGTCCGAAACCCCCGAGGTCGTATGTCCCAGCTGCGGTGCCCCGGCGGCTAAGACGTTCTCGGCCAGCGGCATCAAGTTTGAGGGCAGCGGCTTCTACAACACCGACCAGCGAAGCGGTGGTTCCAGCACCAACGCCACCAGCGGCTGCTGCGCCAACTGTCCGCATAACCACTAGAAACAGCGCGGCCCCGCGATCAACGCCGATCGCGGGGCTGTTTCTTTGCGCTAAGGGTAGCTAATTTGGGACGGGGCTTTTTTAACTACCCTGCAGGCGGGGTAGTTAAAAAAGCCCCGTCCCAAATTAGCTACCCTTGGGCCCGTATTACTTGCGGACCAGGCGGGCGCAGAAGTGACCGTCGTAGGAGTCGGCGTTTACGGGGACACTTTGGAAGAGGCCTCGAGGGTTTTGGCGGAGAGTGACGAGGCTCTTGGCGTGGTCGTACTCGGGGAGCTGCAGAATCTGGGCTTCGGAGAGCGGTGCCACGATAAAGCCGGCGCCCTCGGAAGAGGCCAGGAAGGCATCCACGACCCGCGTGTTCTCTTCATCAAAAACCGAGCAGGTGGCATAGATAAGCTCACCGCCGGCAGCAACGCGCGCGGCTGCTTCCTTGAGCATCGTCAGCTGTAGCTTGGGTAGCTCAGTCGTAACGTCGTTCTCGGTCAGACGCCACGGTATCTCGGGATGACGGCGCATGGTGCCGGTGCCAGAGCACGGCGCATCGATAAACACCGTGTCGAACAGGGCGGGCTCGCCAAGCATCGCGTCAAAGGACGTGAGCACCTCATTGAGCTCGCAGGCATCGCCCGACACCGTACGAACACCCGTTATACCCGCCTTATGCAGGCGCGCGAGATTCTGGTCACATTTACGATCGTGCAGATCGAGCGCGGTATGCTGACGCTCGTACCCGGCACGCTTGGCCTGGCACATCATCACATAGGTCTTGGTGCCGCGACCGGCTCCAACCTCCAGGCAACGACCGGGACGTGTCGCCGCAGTGGCAATAAGCTGAGCGTTGAGGTCGGAGGCAACCGCGGCAGCACGCTCAAATACGCCCGATGCAACTGTGACCTGAGCATCGATCGGCGCATGGCAGCCCGGAAAGACAGGCGCAACGAGCTGTGAGATATACGGATCGGCCTTGGTCGCAAACGCATTCTCGTGCAGTGCAAGCGGTGCAGGCGCCAGATTGCCGGCAAAGTTGAGCGCGCCCTCGGGCGTATCAAACGAGGCCATAATACGAGCGCACAGCCAGCGAGGAAGACCCATCAAACGCGAAAGGCGAACCAGGCGGCGCTCGGACTCATCAACGTCGGATGCCGTGGCAAAGTCCTCAACGTTGTCCGCAACCTTGTGCAACACCGCGTTAGCCAGGCCCGCGGCAGACTTAGCACCGCTGCGCACCAGCTCAACACCCTGACTTACGGCAACGCGGCCCGGCGTATGCAGGTAGAGCATCTCGAAGGCCGAGATGCGAAGCGCCATGCGCACGCGCGGCGCGACCTTTTTGGGCTTATCCAAAAACTGATCGAGCAACTCATCCAAAATGCCCTGCGTGGCGGCAACACCGAGCGCCAAACGCGCGGCAAAAGCGGAATCGCGCTGGTCAATGGCCTTGGCGGACGCACGGGAAGACAACACGTCGCGTGCGTACATACCGCGGCGATCGGCCTCCATCAACACATCGAGCGCAAGCTTGCGCGCGGGAGACAACTTGCTCATGACAGTACACCCCACGTAGGGTCGGCACCCTGCAGGCCGGCAGCCCAGGCAGAAGCAGCCATGGCACGCTTGCCATCGGGCTTAACCTCGAGCAGTTCAACCGCGCCATCGGAAAGTCCCAAGTAAACACGCTTGCTCTTGACGACAACAGTGCCCTCGCCAAGCGACACGTCGGCAGGCGCGGCATCGAGCACACGCACGGTCTTGCCGGCAATCACACAACGGGCAGGCGCGGTATCGG
>CATZTY010000152.1 GCA_958424475.1 uncultured Collinsella sp. | reverse complement strand
ATCGGCGACCGCGTCATGTGACTCGGTACCCTCCACCTTAGGATCGACGACCTCGCCTGCCGGCGCGGCGCTCTGATCGATAGTCAGGCGCGGGGTGCGGACGGTCTTGTCTTGATTGGTATCACTCACCGGAAACCTCCACGGTCTGGACGGTAGTCTTGGACGGCAAAAAGCGGACGCGCGCGGTCGTGCCCGGCGTACCGAGCATGGTGTCGCAAGCCCGCTCAATACGCTGCTGCATCGCGGTGGCAAGAGAAGCAACGTCTTTATCATCGAGCGCGATGGCTTCGACCTTAAAACGGACGTGCGATTCGTCGGAACCCTGAACACGCGCCTCGATATGCTCGACCATCACGCGGTCATCGCGTTCGGCAGCAGCACGGGCGCACGAAGAGAGAGCCGCGAGTGTGACCTCGATATTGCGCTCCCCTGCCGGATGAACGCAGGACGGTTCGCGGCGGGCGAACATCAGGCGGAAAAAGCTCATCAGTACGCCAAGCGCCACAACGCCGGCACACACCGTGACGACGATACGCGGCGCAGCGTCGCGCATCAGCAACATAAAGCGGTACGTATACGGCCCCCAAAACTGGCAGACAAGCGTACCCAGCGCCACGATGGCGGCGGCAAGGTACACGATTGCTAGGGCTCGTTTGAGCACGCGCATGCGGCGCTCCTTTCGGATCTCGGTCCACAGAATGCAAAACGGTTCGCATCATTATAAAAGAGCCGGGTCCGGTGCCATACGCACGCGGATCCGGCTCATCTATTCCACGAGGCTTGCATGCTCGCTTCATTATGCCCAGATATGCACGGCTTAACCCGTGCAGGCGCTACTCCTCCTCGAGGGCAGCGATGACCTCGTCAGTCATGTCCATGGTGCTGTAAACATCCTGGACGTCGTCGAGCTCCTCGAGACGGTCGATGAGGCGCTGAACCTTCTTGGCGTCGGTACCGGAGACCTCGGTCGGGGTGGTCGGGACCATAGTGGTCTCGGAACCCTTGACCTGGATGCCCTGCTCCTCGAGTGCCTTGGAAACAGCCATGACGTCGTTGGCAGCGGTCCAGACGATCCACTCCTCGCCGGCGTCCTCGTAGTCCTCGCCACCGGCCTCGGCGATCGCCATCATAAACTCATCCTCGTCACCGGCAGCACCGTTGGCGATCATGGTCTCCTTCTTGGCGTTCTCGTCCAGGACCTCCTTGGCAACGACGATCTGGCCCTTGCGCTCAAACTGGAAGGCGACAGAGCCAGAGGTGCCCAGGTTGCCGCCAGCGTGGGAGAAGGCGGAACGGACATCGGCGGCGGTGCGGTTGCGGTTATCGGTCAGGCAGTCAACGTAGACGGCAACGCCGGCGGGACCATAGCCCTCGTACACGATGTTCTCGTAGACGGCGGCGTCGGCACCCGAACCAAATGCCTTGTCGATAGCGGACTTGATCTTGTCCTTAGGCATGGACTGAGCCTTGGCCTTGGCAACAGCAGCAGCGAGGCTAGCGTTGTTCTCGGGCAGCGGGTCGCCGCCGAGACGGGCAGCAACGGTGATGTTGCGGCTCAGCTTGGAGAAGAGGGCGGAACGCTTGGCGTCCTGCGCGCCCTTACGATGCTTGGTTGTGGCCCACTTAGAGTGTCCGGACATACGTGTCTCCTATCGGTTTCGACCTAAAGCCCAGTGCAGATGCTCGGGCAATATAAACAAACGTCGTTATGATATACCTACTGGCCTGCGAGATAAACCCCAAAATGAAGGCATCGTGATGATGCAACCCCTTGGTGCAAGGAGATCAGACTTGTTTGCGCCAATGTGGTGCAGATTAAGCTGACCCCAATGTACCAAGTTAGGACCAGAGGAGGTCGCTGCGGGTGATGGTGGCGCCGATGGCAAAGGGCATGCAAGCGATGACCGGGTACAGATAGCGCATGTAGGTCGAGCCGTTGCAGGGACCGATCAGGCACACGGCGAGCACACCCAGCAGCGGTATCCAGATGGCCAGCGCGCGCCACGAATGGCGGCGCAGCAGGTAGACCACCACGACGATCATGATCCACACGTAGGTGGCCGAGCTCATGGTGAGCGAGATAAACGGGACGCGCTGCACCGCCACGCGGTACAGGTTAATCAGGTGGTCGCACCACCGCACCGCCTTGCTATCGACCGGATGGAAGTCAAAGTACTTGAGGTTATCGGGCTTCGCCATGATCTCGTCACTGCGCGCCGTGCTGTAGACCCATGCGTCGCGAACGCTGGGATAAAAATACCCATAGTAGTTATTGACGAGCGCCGAGATATAGCACTCGGGGTCCTTTTTGAACATCTGGGCCCACACCTCAAAATAAGCATCAATGTCTTCCTGCGAGGCGTACTCATTGAAGCAGTTCTTGACGGCGTCAGACTTGTCGGGGTTGTAGCGGCGGCCCAGGTTCTCGTACTTGAGTACCCGGTCGATCACGGCACGTTCCTCGTCGGTCACCAGACCGTCGCAGGGCGCCTCCACGATCGTGCCGTCCTCCTTAACCGTAGGATTCACGCCCGAGTTAAGACCGTCGTGCTTTTGCACAAAACGCGCCGTCTGCTGGAACGGAATCGAAAGCACCTCGCGCTTGGAGCCGGGCGTGATGTCGTGCGCCGGCATAAAGACCTTGGTGAAGTACATATTAGAGACAAGGCAAAGTGCCAGTACCGCAAGGATGCCAACCCAGCGCAAACGCGGCACGCAAAGCGCGGGCGCAGCACTATCCTGCTTAGCTGCACGGCGAGCCGCATGCGCATCCCAGGCGCAAAGCGCCGCCGCGATCACGCACGCCGCCAGCGGAAACACCAAGCCGCCGTTACGCAAAAACGTGGAGCCCAGAGCACCCAGAACGAGCAGTAACCAGTCGTGGCGTGCAAAAAGAACGGACCTGGGCTCGCCCACGCGCTCGGCGTTCGCATCACGACGGGGCAGGCCGCAGGCAACGAGCTTGACGGTCTGCACCAGCAAAACCAAAAATGCATCGGCAAAGAGCACGTCTTTGGTAAGCAGTGCCGCGTAGTTAGAGAACATCGGCATAAGCACAAAGAACAGCAGCGCCACGCCACGAACGGGCATGCTGACGCCGAACTTGCGCAGCGACGAGATGGAATAGGCCATGCAGGCGGCCGTGATGACAAATTGGGCACAGGTATAGATGGCAAGCCCCGCATTGGCGCTGTTAAAAACCGAAAGCCCCAGCTGTACGCACGAGCCGATGATAGCCGTGTGCACGACCGGATGATGCCCGTTGAGCAGGACATTGGGGTTGAGCAGGTGCAGGTAGTCGCTCGTACCGTTGGGATAGTTAAACCATTGGCGAATCTGCGCGCCCGTGTCTCCCATAAAAAGGCCGGGCAGCGAGGCAATGAGCGTGGGCGCCCAGGCAATCATGAGCACCAGAAAGGGCCCAGCGAAGGGATGCCTTGAGAGCACGGCGTGGGCTACGCGCCATACGCGGCCAAAGCGCGCCTCCGAAAACGGAATGCGGCGCGTGCTCAGCCAATCCAGGCACTCAAACGCAAGGTAGAAGGCGACGACCGCCAAGAGCATCCAGCCCGCGCCGCCAATCCAGGCGCAGATGATGCGCGCCTTGTCGCCAAGGACAAGCTCGGCGGAATCGATAAGATCGTAGCTGCGGCCGAACACCATGCAGATGGCAAAGAGCAGCGACGGCAGAATCACCGATGGGCGCCAAGCGTCGCCGCGGCCAAAGAACACGTAACGAAAGGGCAACGTGAGTAGGCAGGCCAACGCGAGCAGCATGACCGCGTCGGTGTGACCGGCAAACGACAGGAGCA
>CATZTY010000151.1 GCA_958424475.1 uncultured Collinsella sp. | reverse complement strand
GGTATGGTCGATACTCACATCCATGGCTTCTACAACCACTCAACTACCGATAACGATCCCGAGGGCATCGATATCAGCTCGACCGAGCTCGCCCGTCGCGGTACCACCAGCTGGCTGCCCACGACGTTCACCGATGGCGTCGAGCAGATCAAGGACGCCTGCGCCGCCATCGCTCAGGCGGACGAGGGTCGCGGCCCCGACTTCTGCGGTGCTCGCATTCAGGGCATCTACCTGGAGGGCCCCTTCTTTACCATGAAGCACGTGGGCGCGCAGAACCCCGCTTATCTTATCGATCCCTCCGAGGAGATCTTTGATCAGTGGCAGGAGGCTGCGGGTGGTCGCATCGTCAAGAGCGCCATGGCGGCCGAGCGCGACGGTGCCGCTGCTTATGCGGCTGCTCTGAACGCCAAGGGTGTGGTGACCAGCATCGGTCACTCCGACGCCACCTACGATGAGTGCATCGCTGCCATCAACGCCGGTGCCAGCTGCTTTACGCATACCTATAACGGCCAGCGCGGGCTGCATCACCGTGAGCCCGGTGTCGTGGGCGCTGCCATGTCCACGCCCGAGACCTACGCCGAGATCATCTGTGACGGCAAGCACGTTAACCCTGCTGCCATCAAGGCGCTGCTGCAGGCCAAGGGCTGGCAGCACACGGTGCTCATTACCGACTGCCTGGGTTGCGGCGGCATGCCCGAGGGCAGCTACACCAGTGGTGGCATGGACGTCATCATGAAGGACAACCTGTGCTGGCTCGCCGACGGCAAGAGCATTGCCGGCTCGGTGCTCACGCTTGCCCAGGGCGTCAAGAACATCGTCGACTGGGGCATCGCCAGCGCCGATATCGCCATTCGCATGGCAACTGAGGTGCCGGCTCGCTCTGCGCACATCGAGGATAAGTGCGGCAGCATCATGCCAGGTCGCGACGCCGACTTTGTCGTGTTCGACCATGAGCTCACCCTCGTCGAGACGTATGTTGGCGGCCAGAGCGTCGGCAACGCCTTTACCGAGTAACGATAGAAAAAACGGCGGGCCCGAATCTGCTCGGACCCGCCGTATGGGTTAAACGCTCAAAAGCACCTTTACAGTTACAGCTTGTTAGCGATCTTCTTTGCCGTGCGCTTGACGCCGGCCACCAGGCCTCCTGCAGGATGCTCCTTCTCGTAGGCTAGACGCTTCTCGCGCTTGGCATGCTCTTCGACGATGATGTCGCCATACTCGTCTTCGATCTTGTCGAAGAAGTCGACGGCGCCCTTAATTTCTTCAGCGGTCGGGTGTCCCTTTTGGACACCGCCGGTGAGTTTGAACGGCCCCCACGTATCAAAGCCGGGGCAGCCGTAGACCTCCATAAAGATGGCCTGCCTCATGCGGCAGATACCATCGATATCCTTGCCGTACCACTTGTTTTTGCCACCGTAGGTCATAAGGCCAAACACCTTGTTCTGCGGCTGCAGCACGTTCGTGAGCACGCGTGTCATGTCCTTGTCGATCTCGGAGTAATAGATGCCCGTGGCGACACCGATCAGATGATATTCGTGCAGGTTGGGATACTCGTTTTTACCGAGCGTCTTCACATCGAGGGTATCGATCTCGGGGTGTGCCTCGACGATGGCGTCCACGAGCTTTTTCGTATTGCCGTGATGGCGCGAGGCGTAGAGGATGATGGTTCGCATAAGAAGGCCTTTCAGCTGTAATTGCATCAATGTCTGTATGGTACCCCGTTGCATGGCTGGGATACCGGACGTATCGATGAACGTGCGGGTTTGTCCTTTGGTCAGGGCCGAGACGGGTTCTTGCGAGCAAAAAAGCAGTTGTTCGAAAGGATGGGCAATGGAATACGCTCTCTCCAACGATTCGATTTCTATTAAGGTGTCCACGGCTGGTGGTTCGTTTACCTCGATCGAGGCCGGAGGTCGCGAGTATCTGTGGCAGGGCGATCCCGCCGTGTGGTCTGGCCAGGCACCGATTTGCTTCCCGATTTGCGGAGGCTTGCGCGACAACAGCGCCATGACGTTTGCCGGGCATCACGTGAAGCTCGCCCGCCACGGGTTTGCGCGCAAGCAAGAGTGGAAGCTGCTGAGCCAGAGCGAGAACGAGCTGGCGATGTGCCTGGCTTCGGAGGATAACGCCGCGCTGCTGAGCGATTATCCGTATCCGTTTAAGCTTGTCGCCCGCTATGCGCTCGAGGACGCTGCCGTGCGCGTTTCCTACGAGGTCACCAACGAGGGCACCGAGGATATGCCGTTCTTTATTGGCGGTCATCCCGGTTTTAGGTGTCCACTCGATGAGGGCGAGGCCTATACGGACTACGAGCTGCGCTTTGAGAAGGACGAGGCTGCTGAGCTTTGCACTGCCGTCCCCTCGACTGGCTTGATTGACGTGACCAATCGCTCCAAGAACCCCATGGTGGGAAAGACGCTGCCTCTGTCACATGAGCTCTTCGATTTTGCGGAGACCATCTTTGACGTGCTCGAGAGCCGTCAGGTCACGCTTTCCAAAAAGGGCGAGGACAAGGGCGTCCGCCTGAGCTTTGAGGGCTTCCCATATCTCATTGTGTGGAGCAAGCCCGAGGGCGATTTTGTGGCGGTTGAGCCCTGGGGCGGCCTTTCGACCTGCTCCGATGAGGACGACGTGCTTGAGCATAAGCGTGGCTGCCTTGTCGCCAAGCCCAAGGAGACCGTCGTTCGCTCGTTCACGATTGAGATTCTGTAATTCCGTTTTGTCGACTCGTATCGCGAGGCACAAGGAGCCTGCGAGATAAGGAGCTAAAAATGATCCTCACCGTTACGATGAACCCGTCTGTCGATACGCGCTATCAGCTCGATGAGCTCATTATCGACGACGTTAACCGTGTGACGCCCGAAAAGACCGCTGGCGGCAAGGGCCTCAACGTGGCCCGTGTGCTGGGTCAGCTGGGCGACGACGTTGTGGCAACCGGTCTGCTCGGCGGCCACATGGGCGCCTACATGGCTGAGCTCATGGACGCCAACGGTATTAACAACGACTTCGTGCCCATCAAGGGCGAGACTCGCATTTGCCTCAACATTCTCCACGCCGGTAACCAGACCGAGCTGCTCGAGAGTGGCCCGACAATTGCCCCCGAGGAACTCGATGCCTTTACCGCCAAGTTTACTGAGCTTGCGGGCAAGGCCGACGTCGTCACCATTTCGGGTTCTCTGCCCCGCGGTGTCGAGGCAGACTACTATGCCAAGATCACGGGCATTGCCGAGAACGCCGGGGCCAAGGTGCTGCTCGATACCTCGGGTGCTTCGCTCGAGGCCGCCCTTAAGTCCGAAATTAAGCCCGAGCTGGTCAAGCCTAACCTGACCGAGATCAACGGCCTTCTGGGCACGAGCTTTACCACCGACGATGTGGACGAGCTCCGCGCCGCGCTCGCCTCTGATGCCCGCTTCTCCGATATCCCCTGGGTCGTCGTGTCCATGGGCGCTGCCGGCTCCGTTGGCTTTCACAATGGCCGTGCGTTCCGCGCAAAGACGCCCGATATCCCTGCCGTTAACGCCACGGGCTCTGGTGACTCCACTATCGCTGGCTTCGCGCATGCCATTGCTGCTGGCGCAGACGACGAGACGGTGCTGCGTACCGCCAACACCTGCGGCAAGCTCAATGCCATGGATCCCATGACTGGCCATCTGGTCATGGACCGTTGGGGCGAGGTCTACAACGGCGTTGTCGTGACCGAGCTGTAAGGGCTTGGGCGTCGGCCCCGGCATCGATTGCTAGCTCATGTCGACGACAAGTGCGATAGCATTATGTCGGGGCGCGACGCCGACGTTGTCGTGTTCAATCCCGACCTTACCCTGGTCGAGACGTATGTGGGTGGCAACAG
>CATZTY010000150.1 GCA_958424475.1 uncultured Collinsella sp. | reverse complement strand
ATCTGGACGAGGACCACGGCTACGGTGAGCTGTCGAGCGAATCGGTTGGGCGCATCAAGGACATCATCGGCCAGCTGTGCGGTCGCGGTTATTTGGTCACCTCGCAGGGGCAGTACCCGGTCGTGGGACTGGGTCCGCGTGCCGGCGAGGTCGAGGACGAGGCGTTCGCCTTTACCGTTAAGCGTCGCGCGTCCAAGCGCAAGGCCTCGGCCCGCGCCCGCCGTGCGGTGGATCTGCTGCGCGAGGAGGCCGAGCTGGATCAGCGCCCGCGCGTGGGCGACGATGCCGAGCTGTTCGAGCGCCTGCGTGCCCTGCGCAAGGAGATCTCGACGGAGCTGGAGATGGCGCCGTACATGGTCTTTTCCGACAAGGCCCTGCGCGGCCTGTGCCGCCTACGCCCACAGACGCGCGACGAGCTTATCCAGGTCAACGGCATTGGCGAGAAAAAGGCCGACGCCTTTGGCGAGCAGTTTATGGCGGCGATTGAAGAGTTTGAGTCCGAGCATGCACGGAATGGAGCATAACGATGGCATCCGACGATAAAACCGAGCGCACTGAGGTGTCCGCTGTGCCGCTGTACCAGCAGGTTATGGACGACCTAAAGGGCGAGATCGCGCGTGGCGTGTACGCATCCGGCTCGCGCATTCCTTCCGAGATGGAGCTCGCGAAGTACTACGGCGTGGGACGCATCACCGTGCGCCGCGCCATCGAGAAGCTGTCGCACGCGGGGTATCTCAACCGCCAGCAGGGGAGGGGCACGTTCGTGTGCGCGCCCAAGCTCAAGCGCAAGATTGTCCAGAAGGGTGACGTTCAGAGCTTTTCCGAGGGTTGCGCTGCCAACGACATGGTGGCCGGAGCACGCCTGGTGTCGCGCACGGTGGTTGCGGCGACGCGCGAGGATGCGGCGTTTTTTGGGGTGGAACCCGGCTGCGAGCTCATCGTGGTCGAGCGTGTGCGCACGGCAGACGGCGTGCCCGTCATGCTCGAGAACAACGCCTTTGTGCTGATCGACCATCCCTATCTGCAGACGCTTGCCGACAAGGACCTCACGGACAATTCCATCTTTGCGCTTGTTGCCGAGCATTCGAGCCGCGCGCCGCTCAAGTCCGATCCCTGCACCGTGGAGATTGCGCTTGCCGATGCTCAGACGGCCCCGCTGTTGGAGGTGCCGGTCGGCGAGCCGCTCTTTTATATGGAGGCGTACTTTACCGATGAGGACGATCGGCCCTTGCTGCTCGGACGCCAAAAGATCGTGGGCTCGCGCTACGTCTTCGACATCTAACGTCCATAGATAGAACAACATAGAACAAATTTGCCGAGATGACTTCACGGGCTTTGTTACACGTGTTATAAATAGGACAACATAGAACGACAGCAGGTACGAGCCGCCGTCGCTCAAAGCCGCCCCACAAGGAGGAACATCAGGATGAACGCACATGATCTGGTTCAGGAAATCATCGAGCGCAAGGGCAAGATTGAGAACGTCTTTTGGATCGCCTGCGGCGGTTCGATGATCGACCTGATGCCGGCCAACGAGCTGCTCAAACGCGAGGCCACCACGTTTACCTCGACGGTCTACACGGCACGCGAGTTTTGCCTGATGGCTCCCAAGAGTCTTGGCGAGAAGTCACTCGTCATCGCCTGCAGCCACAGCGGCAATACGCAGGAGGTCGTCGACGGCTGCGAGATGGCGCTGGCCGCTGGCGCCGAGGTCGTTGCCCTCACCGACTGCGAGGGCTCCAAGATCGACAACGGCAAGTGGACCACCTGGGTCTACCCCTGGGGCGAGGGCGTGCCGCAGGCCGAGGTGCCTCAGGGTATCGGCGCTCTGATCGCCGCCGAGCTGCTCGACCAGCAGGAAGGCTACGAGGCACTCGCTGACATGTACGAGGGCCTCAAGCAGATGGATGCGCTGCTGCCCGCCGCCCGCGAAAAGGTCAACGCCGAGCTAGGCACCCGTTTTGCCGAGCTCTGCCAGCAGCACAAGTTCTTCTACATCCTGGGATCCGGCCCCAACTTTAGCCAGACCTACGCAATGGCCATCTGCTCGCTCATGGAGATGCAGTGGCAGCACTGCTGCTATATTCACTCCGGCGAGTACTTCCACGGCCCGTTCGAAGCCACCGAGCCCGGCGTGTTCTACTTTGTGCAGCTCGGATCGGGCGAGTGCCGCCCCATGGAGGAGCGCGCGCTGGCGTTCCTCAACACGCACACCGATACAGTCATGGTGCTCGATGCGCTCGAGTACGGCGTGGGCGACGTGCCTGCCAGCGTGCGTTCGTACCTGGAGCCGATCTTCTTCTACAACATGAGCTGCGAGCTGCGCGCCGCCCGCGGCAAGGTGTTCGACCACAGCCCCGAGGTTCGTCGCTACATGGGCATCGAGCAGTACTAGGTAACGGGAAAACCAATCACCTTCGATTCGCAAACATGTTGCATGAGCAAAAAAAAGCGGGCCGCGCCGGTAGTATTCCGGCGCGGCCCGCTTGGTATCGCGCATAGATTCGCAAGGTTGCGGCAGCCAGCGGCTTACTTGGCGTCGTAGGCCTCGGCATCCCACCAGTCGAGCTGGGCGATGTTGTCGCGGATGTGTTGGCAGCTCTTGTGGAAGCCCTCGAGTTCGTGCTCGGAAAGGTCGAGCGTGTAGACCTCCTCGACGCCCTCGGCACCGATCACGCACGGCAGGGAGGTAAAGATGCCCTCCTCGCCATACTGGCCGGTCATAAGCGTAGAGGCCGAAAGCACGGCATGCTCGTTGTGCAACACAGCGGCGCAGACGCGCGCGGCGGAGTTGGCGACGGCGTACTCGGTGCACTGCTTGCCCTGGTAGGTCACATAGCCGCCCTTGCGCGCGAGCTCCTCGACCTCCATGTGGTCAAAGGCGTACTTGTCGGGGTTCTCGGCCTGAAGCTCGTTGAGGCTCTTGCCGGCGATGGTTGCAGCCTTAAAGGCGGCCAGCTGGCTAAAGCCGTGCTCGCCGATCATGTAGGCGTCGATGGACTTGGGGCTCACGCCGACCTTCTCGGAGATCTCGGTGCGCAGGCGGGCGGAGTCCAGACCGCAGCCCGAGCCGATGATCTTTTTGGGATCGTAGCCGGTCAGGTGCCACAGCTCGGTGCACACGACGTCGCAGGGGTTGGAGATGCTCACGAAGATGCCGTCGAAGCCGGCGTCGACGATGCGCTTGGCAAAGGAGCGGGCGGCGTCGGTGGTAAAGAACAGCTCGCCGTCGCGGTTGCCGGCGGCCAGCGCGACCTTGCCGGCGGCGTTGACGATGACGTCGCAGCAGGCCAGCTCCTCGTAGTGGTCGTAGCAGTTGACGATTTTGGTGTTATACGGGACAAACGAAAGGGAGTCGCGCAGGTCCTGGACCTCGGACGTCACCTTGACCTCGTTGATATCGCACAGGTACAGCTCGTCGGCAATGCCCTGCATGAGCAGGCTGTTGGCGACATGTGCTCCAACGTGGCCCTGGCCGACCACACCGATCTTACGCGTCTGGTACATATATGTATCCTTCCGGCCGAGTTTTTCGCGTCGAACCATTGTAGCGTCCAGCTGCCACTTTGCTAGACTAAAGCGCCGTAGATTTTTGGGACATGCCTTAATCTCTACTTTTGGGGTGATTTGGGCCGCTGACGGCATCGCTGGGCGATGTGCTCGCGCGGATAGGGCTGCTCGTTGTACCATAGCTGCAACTTACTCGTAAGGAGCATCCATGCCCATTCGCATTCCCGACGCCCTCCCTGCCGCCGCGCAGCTCGAGAGCGAGAACATCTTTGTCATGACCGAGTACCGCGCGCTGCACCAGGACATCCGCCCGCTGCGCGTGCTCATCCTCAACCTCATGCCCACCAAGATCGCTACCGAGACG
>CATZTY010000149.1 GCA_958424475.1 uncultured Collinsella sp. | reverse complement strand
GGCAAGCGCGTTCTCGTTCGCGTTGACTTCAATGTGCCTATCAAGGACGGCGTCGTGGGCGATACCACCCGCATCAAGGCTGCCCTTCCCACCATCAAGTATCTCGTCGAGCACAACGCTCGCGTCATCCTCATGAGCCACCTTGGCCGTCCTGCCGGCACTGGTTTCGAGCCCGAGCTTTCGCTCAAGCCGGTTGCCGCCAAGCTCGCCGAGCTTTCCGGTCTCGACGTCAGCTTCGTCCAGGACACCTACGGCGAGGAGGCCGCCAAGGCCGTCGAGGCTGTCGAGCCGGGCAAGGTCCTCGTTCTCGAGAACGTCCGTTTCGATAAGCGCGAGAAGAAGAACGATCCCGAGATCGCCAAGAAGCTCGCTTCCTACGGCGACATCTTCGTTCTCGATGCCTTCGGTACCGCTCACCGCGCACAGGGTTCCGTCGTGGGCCCGGCCGCCTATCTCCCCGCTGTCGCAGGCTTCCTGCTTGAGAAGGAGGTCGACACACTGACCAGCATCTTCGCCGAGCCCGAGCGCCCCTTCGTCGCCATCGTCGGCGGTTCCAAGGTTTCCTCCAAGATCGGCGTTCTCGATCACCTCATCGACTCCGCTGACACCCTGATCATCGGTGGCGGCATGGCCTACACCTTCTTCCTGGCTCAGGGCCTGTCCGTTGGTCAGTCCCTCAAGGAAGAGGACTGGGTCGAGCGCGCCGGCGAGATGCTCAAGAAGGCCGAGGAGAAGGGTGTCAAGATTCTGCTCCCCATCGACAACCGTGTTGCCGATCACTTTGGCGAGGACGCTGTCCCCGAGGTTGTTGCTTCCGACGCTATCCCCGACGATCGTGAGGGTATGGACATCGGTCCCAAGACCGAGGAGCTCTATGCCGAGGCTGTCAAGGGCGCCAAGACCGTGTTCTGGAACGGCCCCATGGGCGTCTTCGAGTTTGACAACTTTGCTCACGGCACCCAGGCTATCGCCGAGGCTGTCGCCGAGGCTGACTGCACCTCGATCATCGGCGGTGGCGACTCTGTCGCAGCCGTCAACAAGTTCAACCTGGCCGACAAGATGAGCTGGATCTCCACCGGTGGTGGCGCTTCCATGGAGCTCGTCGAGGGTAAGGCCCTGCCCGGAGTGGAGGCGCTTCTCGATGCCTAATCGCACTCTTCTTATCGCTGGTAACTGGAAGATGAACAACGATGTCGCCGAGGCCGCCAAGCTCGCCGATGAGCTGGCTCAGGCTCTGCCCGAGGTTCCGGCTGGCGTCGAGGTGCTCGTCTGCCCTCCGACCATCGACATCACCACGGTTCATGACCGCATTCAGGCTGCCCCCATCGCCCTCGGTGCACAGAATGTGTACTGGGAGGCCAAGGGTGCCTTCACCGGTGAGTCTTCTTGCGACATGCTCAAGTCCGCTGGCTGCACCTACTGCATTATCGGTCACTCCGAGCGTCGCGACTACTTCCACGAGACCGACGAGGACCAGAACAAGAAGGCTAAGGCTCTCGTTGCCGCCGGTCTTGTTCCCGTCTTCTGCTGCGGCGAGTCCCTTGAGGTCCGCGAGGCTGGCACCTATGTCGAGCATGTCGTGAACCAGGTCAAGGCTGGCCTTGCTGGCCTTGAGATCACCTGCCCTAAGCAGGTCGTCGTCGCCTACGAGCCCATCTGGGCCATCGGCACCGGCAAGACCGCTACCGCCGAGGACGCTCAGGAGGTCTGCGGCGCTATCCGTGAGACCCTCAAGGAGATGTTCGGCGAGGAGCTCGCCGACGGCATCCGCGTTCTCTACGGCGGTTCCGCCAAGCCCGGCAACATTGCCGAGCTCGTCGCCAAGCCCGACGTTGACGGCGCCCTCGTGGGCGGCGCTTCGCTCAAGGCTGCCGACTTCGCCTCTATGGTCGTCAAGGCAGGCGAGTAGGACATATGGCACAGCGTCATCTTCCTGCACTCCTGATCATCATGGACGGCTGCGGCCTTGCTCCGGCCGATGGCGAGAACGCCGTCGCCGCTGCCAAGACGCCCTTCCTTGATAGCCTGTACGAGAAGTACCCCCACACCACGCTCGGCGCTTCGGGCGAGGACGTGGGTCTTCCCGATGGCCAGATGGGTAACTCCGAGGTGGGTCACCTCAACATCGGTGCCGGACGCATCGTGTTTCAGGAGCTTTCGCGCATCAACAACGCCATCAAGGACGGCTCCATCGCCAAGAACGAGGTTTTTGTCAAGGCTATGGACGACGTCAAGGCTGACGGCAAGACTCTCCACCTCATGGGCCTTATGAGCCCTGGCGGTGTTCATTCTCACATGAACCACGTCGAGGCTCTGGTCAAGATGGCTGCCGAGCACGGTGTCAAGACCGTTCGCGTCCACGCCTTCATGGATGGCCGCGACGTCGACCCACAGTCCGGTGCTGGCTACATGAGCGAGTTCTGCGCCTTCCTGGCCAAGATTTCCGAGGAGACCGGTTGCGACGCTCGCGTTGCCACCGTCTCGGGTCGTTATTGGGCGATGGACCGCGACAACCGTTGGGAGCGCATCCAGCGCGCCTACGACGTCATGGTTAACGCGTCCGATGCTGATACCGACCCCGTTGCCGGTATCAAGGCCTACTACGAGAAGGATCCGCGCGGCGACGAGTTCGTCGAGCCCTTCGCTGCCCACAACGAGGGCATCCACGAGGGCGACGCGGCCATCTTCTTCAACTTCCGTCCCGACCGCGCTCGTCAGATGACCCGCGTGTTCACGGACAAGGAGTTCGACGGCTTTGAGCGCGAGCAAATCAAGCTCTCGCACTTTGTGACGATGACCGAGTACGATCCGACGTTTGACGTCGAGGTCGCCTTCCCCAAGACGTTCCCCGAGAACGTCCTGGCCGACGTTATCGCCGCCAATGGCCTGAAGCAGCTGCACACTGCCGAGACCGAGAAGTACGCCCACGTGACGTTCTTCCTCAACGGTGGCATCGAGGAGCCCAAGGAGGGCGAGGAGCGCGTGCTCGTCGCTTCCCCCAAGGTCGCTACCTACGATCTGCAGCCCGAGATGAGCGCTCCCGAGGTTACCGAGAAGCTCGTCGCCGCCATCAACGAGGATCGCGCTGATTTCTACATCGTGAACTTCGCAAACTGCGACATGGTTGGTCACACCGGTGTCTTCGACGCTGCCGTTAAGGCCGTCGAGGCTGTTGACGATGCCCTGTCCAAGGTTGTCCCGGCGATTCTCGCTAAGGGCGGCTTTGCGCTGATTACCGCCGATCACGGCAACGCCGATCACATGTTTGACGTTGCTTCCGACGGTTCCAAGCATCCGTTCACGGCTCACACCACCAACCGCGTGCCGTTCATCATCGTTGATGAGAAGGCACAGCTCACCGGTATCGAGGACGGCCGTCTTTCCGATATCGCTCCGACCATGCTCACCATGGCTGGTATTGAGCCTTCCGCCGAGATGACGGGTCGCGTACTCGCCACCGAGGCCTAATAGAAAACAAATACCGTTTTCTAGTAAGGGGGTTGTCCACAACCGGACAACCCTCTTTTTTGCGCTATTTCTACCTCGTCACTAAATGGCTGATGGGGGAGTGCTGGGGGTTGTGGTACAGTACTGGAGTTTGAATTGTTCTATTAAGGAGCTTATCTATGGGTCCGTTCCAGATTCTTCTGTTTGTCGTTTGGGCTGTCTCTGCCGTGGCGCTGACGATTCTCGTCCTGATGCATTCCGGTAAGGGCACCGGCGTTTCGGATATGATCGCTAGCTCGCTGTATAACTCCAGCTCTGCCACGGGCGTCATGGAGCAGAACCTCGATCGCCTGACGGTAATTATGGCCGTCGTTTTTGCCGTGTGTGTCGTCCTGTGCATGTTCTTCTTCCCGCAGGGTATCGTCGGCTACTAAGCACGAGCCACATAAATACTTGAAAAGGG
>CATZTY010000148.1 GCA_958424475.1 uncultured Collinsella sp. | reverse complement strand
ACGGTGTAGCTAGCGCCGCCGCCAAGACAGAAAAGGTGTTGTGCCGCATTTTCGCCAATTGATGTCCGTGTCTGGAGTTTAGCTGTCGATGCTCAAAATGCCATAAACTAGTAACGTTATGGACTTTTTCATTGCGACTCAATTGCGAGGATTTCTTTATGGCTGGTAATCACTTTAAGGGCAGCGATAGCGGCCGTCCTGCAGTTCCGCCGCGTCCGAACGGAGCTGGTAAGGCCGGCACGCCGGGCGGCGCTGGACAGGACGGTTCCGGTAAGCGCGTGTCCCCGGGCGAGACGGCGATGTTTACCGCTCTGTACGAGCAGTCTCAAAAGGCAAAAAAGACCGGCCGTGCAAGAGGGAATGTCTTTGCGGGCGGTGCAACCTCCGCGTCGCAGCCGAGCGGGGCTCCTTCGGTGCCTGCGAACAACGCAGGTGCTGCCAACGCCGCGAATGCTGCCGGCAACGTTAATGCCGGCAAGGCCGCCAACAATACTCCCTCTGCCGGTGGCGCGGGGCTTACGGGTAACCTTGGCACGATTTACACCGGCGCCTCCGAGACTGGCACGTTCGCCCGCCTGGATGATAGCGGTGCCGAGTTTGCGGGCTCGGGTTCCAAGGAAGATTATTACGATTTTGGCTTGAACTACGGTAGCGATGCTTCGTCGAGTTCGACTTCTGACGGTCTGGTCCGTCATCGCCATCGCAAGGGCGAGCGCAAAAAGCGTCACACTGGCGCCATTATTGCCGCTGTAGTCGCGGTGCTTCTCGTTGTGCTTGGCGCAAGCGGCTTTATGCTGCTTAACTCGGCAAAGACCGTAAAGAGCGAAGCGAAGGAGGCTGTCGAGATCGTCGGTGGCCTTAAGGATAAGGTCACGTCGGGCGATTTTTCGACGCTGCCTGACGACGCGAAGAAGATCGATGAGCTCTGCGACAGCATGAAGGCGGAGACTTCGATCCCGCTGTGGACGGCGGCTTCGTTTATCCCGGTGTATGGCAGTGACATCAACGCAGCCCGCACCATGATTGATGCCCTGTCCGATGTCTCGAGCAACGCGCTGGTTCCCATGGCCGATAACCTCTCGCAGGCCACGCCCGGCAAGCTGTTCCAGGACGGCATGATTAACGTGTCCGCGCTGCAGGCGGTCGCCGATTCGCTTTCCAGCAGCTCGAAGGTGTTCAAGAGCGCCAACGAGAAGGTCCAGGGCATTGGCGATACTCATATTTCCCAGGTGACCGAGCTGGTCGATAAGGCCAAGGATGGCTTTGCCACCCTCAACGGCGCGGTTGACGCGGCGGAGAAGGTTGCCCCCGTCCTTCCCCAGATGCTCGGCGCCAACGGCCAGACGCGCAACTACCTTATGTACGCCATGAACAACGTCGAGATTCGTGCCTGCGGCGGCTTTGGCGGTTCGCAGGGCCTGATTTCGGTCACCGACGGCCAGATGTCGATTGGCGACTTTGTTCCATGTATTGCGCTTAGCAAAGACGAGGCGGTTGAGAGCGTCGACGAAGAGGACGAGGCACTGTTTGGTGACCACAGTAACCTGTACAACTCTGGTAACGCGTATTCGCCCGATTGGCCTCGCAACTCGCAGCGTGTCGCCGCGCTGTGGAAGTCCCAGTATGGGCAGGACGTTGAAGGCGTCGTGGGTATCGACCCGGTGTTCCTGCAGTATCTGCTGGGCCTGGTCGGTAACGTGTCGCTGCCCGACGGAACGGTTGTCGACGGCACCAACGCCGCAAAGGTCCTCATGCACGATGTGTACTGGAACTATCCGGTCGAGGAGTCGGACGGCATCTTTGCATCCGTTGCCAGCGCTGCCTTCGACAAGATTCTCGGTGGCATCGATGACGTCGACGTTACAAAGCTTGTCGGTGCATTCGAGCGCGGTGCCGAAGAGGGCCGTCTGATTGCTTGGATGAGAAACGATGATGAGCAGAATGCCATCAAAGAGACGGGCATTGACGCCTCGCTGCCCGATCCGGATGATCCGAGTGCCGATCCCGTTGCCGGCGTTTACTTTAACAACCTGAGCTTTTCCAAGCTCGACTGGTACCTGAACGCCGACACGCAGATCGGCCAGGGCGTGAAGAACGGCGACGGCACGTGCTCGTATCGCATCACCGTTACCCTGACGAACATCATGACGCGGGAGGAGGCAGGCAAGCTGCCCGACTACGTCGCGGCGAGCGCGCCCGATGCCGCGCGCGACGACGAGCGTCTGAATGTCTCACTGTTTGCCCCGACGGGCGGCAACATCAGTGACCTTACGGTTGAGGGCGCCCAGTTTGGTCTTGGCGCCGCTACGTGGCATGGAATCCCCTTCTATTCGGGCACCGTTGACCTGCATGCTGGCGAGACGACGACGATCACGTATACGCTGACCACGTCGGCCGAGGCGGGGGACAAGCCGCTTACGCTGCGTCAGACTCCTACATGCCAGGCGGCTCGCGACAGCGCGTCGGCGTAGGGTTTTTCTGGTAGCGCAGATAATCGAGTACCATTTTGGGGCGGACAGGCAATCTGTCCGCCCCTATTTTGTAAGGAGAGCGCATGAAGTACTTTGGCACCGACGGTTTTCGCGGTGAGGCCAACGTTGGGCTGACGGTAGAGCACGCTTATAAGATTGGCCGTTTTGTGGGCTGGTATTACGGCGCCAACCGCGAGCGCAAGGCACGCGTCATCGTGGGCAAGGACACGCGTCGCTCGAGTTACATGTTCGAGGCGGCGCTGGTGAGCGGCCTGGTCGCGAGCGGCGCAGACGCCTACATGTTGCACGTGATCCCCACGCCGGGCGTGGCGCATCAGACCGTGGAGGGCTGCTTCGATTGCGGCATCATGATCAGTGCGAGCCACAATCCGTTTTGCGATAACGGCATTAAGCTCGTCAACAGCGACGGCTTTAAGATGGACGAGGACGTACTGGAGCTCATCGAGGACTATATCGATGGCAAGAGCGAGGTACCGCTGGCAACGGGCAACCACATTGGCGCCACGGTGGACTACATGCAGGGTCGCAACCGCTACATTGCTTCGCTCATCGCCAGCGCGAACTTTTCGTTGCAGGGCGTCAAGATCGGTATCGACTGCGCCAACGGCTCGGCTTCTTCGGTGGCCAAGCCGGTGTTTGACGCGCTGGGCGCCGACGTGCGCGTGATCAACGCCGCGCCCGATGGCTTTAACATCAACGTCGACTGCGGCTCCATGCATATGGAGCGCCTGCAGCGCCATGTGGTGGAGCAGGGTCTGGACGTGGGTTTTGCTTACGATGGCGATGCCGACCGCTGCTTGGCCGTGGATGAGCGCGGGCGCGTGGTCGACGGCGACCAGATCCTGTACGTGTGCGGCGTGTATCTGAACAAACACGGTCGCCTTTCGGGCGGTACCGTGGTGCCGACGATCGCCAGCAACTTTGGCCTGATCAAGTCGTTGGAGCTTGCCGGTCTGAGCGCCGTGACCAGCGGCGTGGGCGACCGTCACGTGTATGCCAAGATGCGCGAGGGCGGTTACAGCTTGGGCGGCGAGCAGACGGGCCATACGATCTTTGGCGATATCGAGCGCACGGGCGACGGCATTATGACTTCGCTGCGCGTGATGGAAGTGATTCGTGCCGAGCGCGAGACGCTCTCGCAGCTCACGGCTCCGTGCAAGCTGCTGCCGCAGGCGCAGGTTGCCGTGCGCGTGGCGGATAAGGACGCCGCGCTCGAGAACATGGGCGTGCAGAATGCGATCGCCGAGGCCGAGGCCGCGCTGGCGGGCGAGGGCCGCGTGCTGGTGCGCAAGAGCGGAACCGAGTCGGTGATTCGCGTGCTGGCTGAGGCTCCGGACCAACCGGCCGCCGACGCCGCCATGAAGCGCATCGCCGCCGCGCTCGAGGCTTTATAGTTACGCGGTTTTACCAAACCGCGTAACTGCTCGAC
>CATZTY010000147.1 GCA_958424475.1 uncultured Collinsella sp. | reverse complement strand
ACCTTGCGGCGGCTGCGCGCGCGGTTGGCGTCCATGCGGGCGTTGAGGTCGGCGATCGAGAACACGGCCAGGTTGGCATCGGGCACCACCACGCCCTGCGGCAGGGCAGCGTCCACAAAGGTCACGCGCCCGCGCGAGATGGTGGGCACGGCGGCGCCGGCGGCAGCCTGGGCCGCGCCCGCCTCGAGCGAGCGGGCGTTGAGTGCGTCGGCCTTACGCTCGCGAATTGCAGCATGAGCATCCTGGCGGGCAGCACGGTCGGCAGAATCCGCCGCCGCCACGCGTACGCGCTCGCCAATAACGCCGGCGTTTTCGGGGGCGGCCGCCAGCGACTCCTCAAAGGTAATGCCCTCGTCGCCAAAGGTGAGCTCCATCGACTCACGCGCGCCGCGGTCGGGAATGGCAAACACGCAGGCATAGCGCTTGCCCACGACCTCCTGGATGCGCGTCATAAAACGGTTGTCCGAGCCTGCGATGGCAGGCTGCTCAATCTTGAGCTCGGCCGTCACCGCGCCGCCGGCGCGAATCAGGCTCACATAGTTCAAGCGCTGCTGGGCACCAAAATCGAGCTGTTGAGCGCGCACGTACAGACCGTCCAGGCGGTCAATCCCCGCCTCGCCGGCACGGGCCTCGATATCCTCGTAGGCACGCAGGCAGTCGTCGAACAGCGAGCGCGGCTCGGACAAAACCACAAGCGCCTTGCCGCTCACGTGTGCCAACGGGCTCACGGTCTGGCCGTACATCACCGGCAAAAAGCGGTCGAGCTCGGGCGTGACGATGCGCGCATCCACCATCTCGAGCAGCGCCGCCAGCTTGCTATCGTCTTGGCTTGCGCGGTAGAGCGCCACGTGCATGTTGTGGACCGCCTCATCGGTAAGCGCCAGCTCACGGCAGGGGAAGATCTCGATACTGTCCTCGTTGCCGATGGTTTGGCCCGTGGAGCTCACCATGCGGCGGATGCGGTCAATCTCGTCGCCAAAAAACTCGATGCGTACGGGCGCCTTTTCCTGTGCGGGGAACACCTCGACGGTGTCGCCGCGCACGCGGAACAGACCGGGCGCGTCGGCGGCGCCGGCATTGGTGTAGCCCATGCCCACCAGGCGCTGCGGCACCTCGTCAAAAGGAATCTCCTCGCCCACCGCAAAAGTGGTGGACTCCCAATAGCGACTCTCGACCGGCGGCACGCAGCGCAGCAGCGCACGGGCCGAGGCAACCATGATGCAGTTGTCCCCGCGCACGATGCGCCCCAGAGCCTCGCAGCGCTGTGCCACCACGGCGTCGTCGGGCGCCTGCTCGCGCCACGGATAGTCCTTGCGCTCGGGAAAACGGCACACGTGCGCCAGGCCCACGTAGGCGGCAAGGCTGCGCGCGGCGCGATCGGCCGCGTCCTCGCCGCTCACAATGTAGACCGTCGGTCGCGGACGGCGCGCAAACTGGGCGGCCGCCATAAGCGTACGGCCCGACTGCGACACGGCCAGCGTCACGTCCTCGCCGGCATCGAGTCCGGCCTCGACGGTCTGCAGTGCCTCGGCAGTGTAGAGCTGCGCGGCTATACGGTGAATGAGCATGCTGTTCCTCCGGCATTGCAACGCCAAAAGCCCGCCGAGGCAAGCTCGGCGGGTCGTACGTCAAAAGTCTTGATTGTCATGGTAGCGCATGAGATGGACACGCCAGCGCACGCCAAACAGCTACCCCAAAACGCGCACGCTGGGGCAAAGATCTGCCAGCGGGCACTCGTCGCACTTGGGTTTGCGGGCATCGCAGATCTCGCGGCCAAAGGTGATCCACTGGTGGTTGACCGATTCCCAATACTCGTGCGGCAAGATCTTGAGCAGATCTTGCTCGGTCTTGAGCGGCTCCTTGGCATGCGTCTTGGGACTCAGCATCAGGCGGTGCGCGATGCGGTTGACGTGTGTATCGACCGCGATGCCCTCGACAATGCCAAACCCCACGTTGAGCACGATGTTCGCCGTTTTGCGTCCCACGCCCGGCAGCTTGACGAGTTCCTTCATGTCGGCCGGCACCTCGCCGCCGTAATCGGCGACGATCATCTGCGCGGCCTCCACGGCGTGCTTGGCCTTGCTCTTATAGAAGCCGAGCGACTTAATGGTCTTGGCCACATCGGCCACGCTCGCCCCCGCCATGGCCTCGGGCGTGGGCCACTGGGCAAACAGCTTCGGCGTCACCTTGTTGACCTGCGCGTCGGTCGTCTGCGCCGAGAGCAACACCGCTATGAGCAGCCTATAGGGATTCTCGTGGTCCAAAAAACACTCAACCGGGCCATAGCGACGGTTAAGGCGCTCGCACACCTCAACGGCGCGCTCGCGCTTGGCGGCATTGGTCTCGCGTGGCATAACGACTCCTCGGCTCGGCAGAAACATAACTTCACGGAAACGATTGTCCCACGTACGGGGGCCTTAAGCCTCCAAAAATGCGCCGGTCTGGCGGCCCCACAGGCTCGCATACTCGCCGCCCGCCTCGACAAGCTGCGCATGCGTACCGTCCTCGACAATCTCGCCGTCCGCCAGCACCACGATGCGATCGAGCGCCGCCACGGTGGACAGGCGATGCGCCACCACAATGGAGGTGCGACCGCGCATCAGGTTCTCGAGCGCCCCCTGCACCAGCGCCTCGGACTCGCTGTCGAGGGCAGACGTCGCCTCGTCGAGCACCAGGATCGGCGCGTCGGTCAGGATAGCGCGGGCGATGGCCACGCGCTGACGTTGGCCGCCCGAAAGCTTGACGCCGCGCTCGCCCACCATGGTGTCAAAGCCACGGGGCAGGCGGTCGATAAACTCCAGGGCATTTGCCAGGCGCGCGGCCTCGCGGATCTGCTCGTCGGTTGCGTCGGGGCGGCCGTAGGCGATATTCTCGCGAATGGAGCGATGGAACAGCAGCGCCTCCTGCGGCACGTAGGCAACCTGGCGGCGCAGGCTCTGCTGCGTGCAGCGCGAGACGTCCTGGCCGTCCACGAGCACGCGGCCGCCCTGTACATCGTCCAGGCGCAGCAGCAGCTTGGTGAGCGTCGTCTTACCCGAGCCCGATTTGCCCACCAGGCCCACGCGCTGGCCCGCTGCCACATGGAGCGTCAGGTCGTCGAACACGCTCTCGCCTGCCGCGGCATCACGGTATGCAAAGCTCAGGTGCTCAAAATCAATCGCACCCTCGCCCACCTTGAGCTCGGGGGCATTCTCGTCGTCTGCCACCAGACGCGGCTCGTCCAGCACGCGCGTCATCTCGGCCGCATCGCCCAGCGCGCGGTTGATGCGTTGCATCATGGAGCTCACGTAGTTCAGACGCATGGTGAGGTTGTACGTATAGGTAAAGATCATGACGAGCGCGCCGGCCGAGATGCCAAACCACGCGTTGCCACCCGCGACGAACACACTCACCACGGCCATGGTGATGACGATAAGGCCCGAGGTCGTAAAGTTGCGCTGCATCATGGCGTGCATCGAAACCGTTTCAGCATCGCGCGCGGCGCGGTCGGCGGTATCGAACAGGTCGCGCTCAAAGTCCTCGCGCCCACAGGTCTTGACGGCCAGGATATTCGTGACCGCGTCGGACAGCACACCCGACAGCTTGTTCTGAGCGGCGGACGTCGCGGCCGAAAGCGGCATGATGCGCTTGTACATAAGCCAGACAAACGCAATGTAGACGACCATGATGCCCACCAGGATCACGGTAAACGTCGGCACCACCGGAGCGAGCGCCGCCACCGTGCAGACAACCGAGGTGATGGTGGGAATGAGCGAATACACCGTCACGTCGACCAAGCCCGTGTAGCCACTCATAAAACGACTCGTCTGGCTCACAAGCGATCCGCCAAAGCGGCTGGTGTGAAATGTCATGGATTGATTGGAGAGCGTGTCAAAGCACAGGCGCGCCAGGTGGTAGTTGCCCGCAATCTCGAGCTTGTAGACGG
>CATZTY010000146.1 GCA_958424475.1 uncultured Collinsella sp. | reverse complement strand
GAGCACGTCATGAAGGCCTGCCGTATCGTCATCAACACCCCGTCCTCGCACGGCGGCATCGGTGACCTGTACAACTTTGGCATGAAGCCGTCTCTGACCCTGGGCTGCGGCTCCTGGGGCGGCAACTCCGTCTCCGAGAACGTTGGGGTGAAGCACTTGATCAACGTTAAGACTGTGGCCGAGCGCCGTGAGAACATGCTGTGGTTCCGCGCTCCCGAGAAGGTCTACTTCAAGAAGGGTTCCACGCCCGTCGCCCTCGACGAGCTGGGCAACGTCATGGGCAAGAAGCGCGCCTTCATCGTCACCGACCAGTTCCTCTTCAAGAATGGCAACACCCGCGCCATCGAGGCCAAGCTCGACGAGATGGGCATCGCCCACGACTGCTTCTACGACGTCGAGCCCGATCCGTCGCTGCAGTGCGCACGTCGCGGCGCCAAGCAGATGGCTCTCTTTGAGCCGGACGTCATCATCGCCGTCGGCGGTGGCTCCGCTATGGACGCCGGCAAGATCATGTGGATGATGTACGAGCACCCCGAGTGCAAGTTTGAGGACATGGCCATGGACTTCATGGACATCCGCAAGCGTATCTTCACCTTCCCCGAGATGGGCAAGAAGGCCTACTTCGTCGCCGTCCCGACCTCTTCGGGTACCGGCTCCGAGTGCACGCCGTTCGCCATCATCACCGACAAGGAGACCGGCATCAAGTGGCCGCTCGCCGACTACGCGCTGCTCCCCAACATGGCTATCGTCGACGCCGACAACTGCATGACCGCCCCGCGCGGCCTGACCGCTGCCTCCGGCATCGACGTCATGACCCACGCCATCGAGTCCTACGTCTCCATCATGGCTTCCGACTACACCAAGGGCCTCTCCGAGCGCGCTGCTAAGCTCGTCTTCGAGAACCTGCCCTCCAGCTTCACGAACGGCGCCAAGGACCCGCACGCCCGCGAGGAGATGCACAACGCCTCCTGCATGGCCGGTATGGCCTTCGCCAACGCCTTCCTGGGCCTCAACCACTCCATGGCCCACAAGCTCGGCGCTTTCCATCACCTGCCCCACGGCCTCGCAAACGCCGTCATCCTGACCCGCGTCATGCGCTACAACGCCGCCGAGGCTCCCGTCAAGATGGGTACCTTCTCCCAGTATCCTTACCCCAACGCGCTGCACAACTACGCTGAGATGGCCAAGTACTGCGGCATCGAGGGCAAGGACGACAAGGAGGTCTTCGAGAACTTCATCACGAAGCTCGAGGAGCTCAAGGACTTCATCGGCGTCAAGAAGACCATCGCCGACTACGGTGTTGACGAGCAGTACTTCCTCGACACCCTCGACGAGATGACCGAGCAGGCATTCAACGACCAGTGCACCGGCGCTAACCCGCGCTACCCGCTCATGAGCGAGATCAAGGAGCTCTACCTGGACGCCTACTACGGCCGCGAGCCTCAGGACTACGCCGTCTGCTAGTTTTAGCACGGTTTTTAACGGCGGGGGTGCACGGGTGTTTCACACACCCCCGCCGTCACTTCTATCGCATCGTTGAAAGGATGCAACCATGCTGCTACCCGATTCCAAGACCGAGCTCGTCCGCCGTGGCAACAAGGTCGTTTACGACCTGGGCGACAAGATCGTCAAGGTCTTTAACGAGACCAAGCCTGTCTCCGACGTGTTCAACGAGGCTTTGAATCTTGCCCGCATCAATGAGTGCGGCATCCGCAGCCCCAAGGCTCTCGAGGTTTCCCAGCTCGAGAACGCCAACGGCTGGGCGCTCGTGACCGAGAAGGTTCCGGGCACCACCCTTGCCGAGAAGATGACTGCCGAGCCCCAGCGCTTTGGTGAGTACCTCGAGATGTTCGTCGACCTCCAGATCGAGATCCACGGCTACACCTCCCCGCTGCTCAACCGTCAGCGCGACAAGTTCGCCCGCATGATCGACAGCCTTGATCAGCTCAATGCCACCACGCGCTACAACCTTCAGGAGCGTCTGGACGGCATGACCAAGGAGTTCAAGGTCTGCCACGGCGACTTCAATCCCTCCAACGTCATCGTAGGCGACGACGGCCAGCTGTATGTCTGCGACTGGGCACACGCCACCCAGGGCTCCCCTGCTGCCGACGTTGCCACCACCTACCTGCTCTTCGCCCTCAACAGCAAGGACCAGGCCGAGGCCTACCTGGAGCTCTACTGCGACCGCGCCGACATGCCCATGCAGGTCGTGCGTCAGTGGACGAGCATCGTCGCCGCTTCCGAGCTCGCTCGTAAGCGCAACGTGAACGATGAGTTCCTGAAGAACTGGATCGACGTCGTCGATTATCAGTAATATCTGAGCGATTTCTTTCGCATCGGAGGCACTAAGGAAACCCCGCAGCTCGCATGGGCTGCGGGGTTTCCTTTTAGCACTTGAGCGTGCCGACAAGATAAAAGGACGGCCCCTGCATCTCCCCGATCTGGAGAAATGCAGGGGCCGTCCCGTATATCGAACTACAAGCGAAATCGCCGATTAACGGCGTGCCGCCTTCACAAGCTCGGCAACCTTGGTGACGACCTCGTCGATCGCCACGTCCTCGCGCTCGCCCGTGGCACGGTCCTTGAGCTCGACGGTGCCGTTCTTAAGGCCACGCTTGCCGAGCACCACCTGATACGGGAAGCCCATAAGGTCGTTGTCGGCAAACTTAAAGCCGGGACGCTCATCGCGATCGTCGACGACGACCTCGATACCCTCGGCGCACAGGCCATCAACGATCTGCTCGCAGACGGAAGCGCACTCCTCCTTCTTGGGGTCGAGCGGAATCACCGCAACCTCGTACGGGGCAACGGAGACCGGCCAGACGATGCCGTGCTCGTCGTTGTGCTGCTCCACGACGGCAGCGAGCGAGCGGGACACACCGACGCCGTAGCAACCCATGATAAGCGGCTTCTCCTTGCCGTCCTCATCCATAAAGGTGGCACCCATGGCCTCGGAGTACTTGGTGCCCAGCTGGAAGACCTGGGAAACCTCGATGCCGCGAGCAGCAGAGAGCGGCTTGCCGCAGTGCGGGCAAGGATCGCCGGCAACGACGGTGACCAGGTCGGCCCACTCGTCGACGGTAAAGTCGCGCTCGGGGCAGGCACCGGTAAAGTGATAATCGACCTCGTTGGCACCGCAGGCCCACTGCTTGGACTCGCGCAGGCTCTCGTCGCACACCAGACGGATGCCCTCGGGCAGGTTGACCGGTCCGATAAAGCCCTTGTGCAGGCCGTTCGCCTGAAGCTCCTCATCGGTCATCATGCGATAGCCCTTGCCAAAGACATGCTCGGCCTTGCAGTCGTTGAGTTCATGATCGCCCGGAACGATGGCCACGACAGGCTTGCCCTCAGCGTCGATGAGTGCCAGCGACTTGCGCGTGCCGTTCTCGGGGAAGCCGAAGAACTTTGCAACGGCCTCGATGGTGCCCATACCCGGAGTCTCGACCTTGGTAAGCGTACCGTCGCCAGGACCCTCGGTCACAACGACCTTGGTACTTGCGGCCTCGTCATCGGCAGCAAAGCCGCACTCGTCGCAGTAGACGAGCGAGGCCTCACCGGCGTCGGCCAAAGCCATGTACTCGACGGAGGTGTCGCCACCGATCTCGCCGGAGTCGGCGACAACGGGCAGAGCCTTGATGTAGCAGCGCTCGCAGATGTTGGCGTAGGCCTGCTTCATCTTGTCGTACTCCTCCTGCAGACTCTCCTGCGTGGCAGAGAAGCTGTAGGCGTCCTTCATGATGAACTCGCGACCGCGCATCAGGCCGAAGCGGGGGCGGAACTCGTCGCGGAACTTATCCTGGATGTGGTAGAGGTTAACGGGTAGCTGCTTGTAGGAGCGCAGCTCATTGCGCACCAGGGCCGTGACGGTCTCCTCGTGCGTGGGGCCCAGGACGAACTCGCGACCGTGACGGTCGTCAAAGCGCACAAG
>CATZTY010000145.1 GCA_958424475.1 uncultured Collinsella sp. | reverse complement strand
CGCCAACCCATTGCGGGTTCGCGCAACCTGCAGACAGGCAGCACGAACAGCGACGGCGGCCGCACCAAGCGCCGCGGCTCCCAGGGCAACGCCGGCAACGACGCCAGCAGAAACACTCGGCTTGTTCATCTAGAGCTCCTTTTGCAGATAGAGTCCATGATCGTAAAAACCCAAATGGCGATAGTACTCGCGCGTACCAATCGCGCTGATCACGTTGATGCGCGTATAACCCGCATCCCGGGCAATCTCGCACGCACGCTCTACGAGCAGACGCCCCAACCCATGGTGCTGGGCCGCCTGGCCTTGATACCCCACGCGCGCCGCCATGCCATACACGTGTACCTCGCGAATCATCGCCTCGTCCGGCATCGTCAGCAACTCGTCCGCATGCGCGGCAACAAACGAATGGTCGGGCAGCGACAACCGCAAAAAGCCCGCGATCTTGCCCTGCGGCGTCACCCACTGCAAAAAGCACTCGTGCGTCACCGGCGTCTCGTACGCCACCTCCTCATCAAGAGATAGCTCATCCAAGTCGGCACCCGCCGTGCTGATCTCGCGATAGCGAATCTCGCGCACCGTCGCACCGTCACCCCGAGCGGCCAAGCGGTTTTCGACGAGCTGACGCAGGTTGGGTTTCTTGTTGCCCACCATGATGTCGTCGGAACTAAAGTCGCGGATCATGCGACTGATGCGGCAGAACGCCGGCGTCACCACGATGTCGTCGGCCAGCACATCGAGCAGCTCTTCCTCGGTATAGGGACGCCACTCGCCGCGCTCGTAGCAGCCCACCAGACGCGAGCCCTCGATGAGCGCACACGGGTAAACCTTGACCTCGTCGGGCATAAAGGCCCCTTCGGTCATAAAGCGTTCGTAGTCGCGCTTGTCCCCCTCGGGCATGGCGCCCAGCAAGTTAAGCATAAAATGCGCGTGGATCTTAAAGCCAAACAGGCGCGCAAGCGAAAACGCCCGCTCGATCTGCGCCACCGAAATACGACGCTCGTTGATATCGAGCAAATGTTGGTCGAGACTCTGAATACCCATCTGGATCTTGGTGCAGCCCAGGCGGCGGATGAGCGTAAGCGCCTGCGGCGTTACGGCATCGGGGCGCGTCTCGATAACGAGCCCCACCACGCGATGCTTCGCCGTCTCGTTGATGCGCTGTTGACGCTCAAGCTCCTCCATCGTTGCCGTCTGCCACTCGGCAACCTCGCCCCACGGCGTACCGGGGCCGTACAGACGACGCACCGCACGGTTATAGCCGCCCACGGCAGCATCCACACGCCCCTGCTCGTCGGCAACGCCGGCAGCGAGCTCGGCCTCGTCTGTCGCAATGCCGGCAGCCCGATAGCGCTCGCGGCGCCCTGCTACCACCGGCGGCAGGGCATCGGCGGGAGCGTCATCGAGCAGGCGCCCCGCCTCGGCACGACTGATGCCCGGACGCGCCAACATGGGGTTGGCCGCCACGCCTGCAACGGCGTCATCGTTCAGCGCACGGAAAAGCTCCGACATAAACCACGTCTGATACCCTTGCGGATAGTCGCTCCAGGTACCGCCGAGCACAATGAGCTCGATCTTATCGGTCGCATGCCCCATCTGCGAAAGCGCGGTCAGACGAGCGCTCACCTGCAAATACGGATCGAAGCAGTTTTGCTCTGCACGGGCGCACGCCGGCTCGGCGTGCAGATAGCTCTTGGGCATGCGCAGGTCGTTGGGACAAAACAGACAATCGCCCGAGCACGGCCACGGCTTGGTGATGACGGTAATGGTCGCCACGCCCGAGGCCGTTCGGCGCGGCTTCATACGCAGCACCTGCAGCAGTTGACGTTCCAGATCGGAATCGACATTCCACGCAGCCCACCGAGCCGGCTCCTCACGTTTAACCCGCTGGTAGAACGGCAGCAGACGGCGCTTGGCCAAATCGCGTTTGTCGGCACCCTCACGGCGCGCCTCGGCATGTATCAGTTTGACGAGCATCTTGTCGTCCACGGACTCACCGCGACGCAAGGCCTCGAGTATGTTCAAGATAATCTGTTCCATGCCCCCATTGTAAAGGCAAAGGCGCCGAAGCCGACCACGGCCCCGGCGCCTCCATCAAAGAGCATGCCTATATGTACCGATCTCCCAAAACCGCATGTCACTCCGGGTCAAACGACATGTCGCCCGAACCGACCTCAAAACGATACGTGGCAGACTTATCGCCGTTATCGAATTCAAGATTCAAAATGGTCTCGCCGTCGTAGCCAAGCGGAAGGAAATCGCTCTCGAAGTCGCCACTGCCCAAGGTGAGGATCGCCTTAAAGCCCGTAGAGTTCGGAACCGTCATCTCCACGTCGCCCGAGCCCACACTCACATCCATCGACTTCGCGGGGGCCTGGTAGAGCTCGAACGTCACATCACCCGAACCGACCTCGGCATTCAGGGTATCGGTCACGGTGCCCGTAAACTCAACGTCTCCCGAGTCCAGAGTCAGGTTGAGGTCATGACACGCAATGCCCGCGACCGTCAGATCACCCGATCCTACATTCGCTGTAATGCCCACCATGTTATCGGCAACTTCGCGCGGCAGTTCGACGGTAACCGTGCGGTCAATGGCGCGCTCGTCATCGCAATCGAATTGGCGAATCTTGAGCGTAGAGCCCTTGATTTCGGCCAGGTTCTGGGTTGCCGCATCGAAGACAACGGTCCCCGTTGCCACGCGACCGCTTTCAATTACGCGCACTGGCCCGCCGGAGACGTGTTTGACCTCGACCGTGCCCGACGTCACGTCCAGGTCAAGCGATGTGAACGCGTCGGCATCAAACGTTTCGCTCGAAAGCTGTTGAGGCCGAACGGAATAGTTACCACTATCCAAGAGATCGTCCTCGTCAAGCGCATCGTCCATACCAGACAAGCCGGATACAACATCGTCGAGATCCCACGGACCATCAAAATGAATCAATGTCCGCGAAATGCCAAAGACAAGTCCGATGATGAGCACGAACGCTCCGATGCCAATGCCCAAGCGCCTCTTAGACTCATGCGAGAGCTTCATCATTCATCACCTTCTTTGGCACTCGACTCAGCGGTGGTCGCGGCAGCCATGTCAGCGTCAACCGCTGTGAAAACGTCCTCCCCCTTAGTCCTAGCGACCGCCGGCGCCGGACCAACCTGGATATCCCCGCGCGCCCAATCGCCATCGAGCGCACGCGCCACCCAGTGATAGATGGGGATCGTAAAGAAGATCAGCGCGGCGAAGGGACCGGCACCAAACAGGAACATCAGCAAAAAGAACAGCAGCCAGCACACGGCCCAATACGGGAACGACTGGAACGGGCCCTTCACCGGAGTCGAGCCAACCGCGCCGCCACTCGTCGCCTGCGCTGTAGCGGCATTGGCGGCCTGCGCACTCCAGCTTGCCGCTTGCGCCGCCTTGGCCGCAGCATCACTCGCCTGTGTTGCCGCCTCGGTAGCGCGTGCCGCCGCCTCATGGGCACGGGCGCGCTCTGCCGCCTCGGCCTCGCGCTGGCGGGCGCGGTCCTCGTTCTCAAACTCGATATCGTCCTCGATCTCATCGCTCGGATTGAGCAGCTCGTCCAGGCTTACGCCATAGAGCTTGGCGAGCGGGATCAGATTCTCGGTGTCAGGCGAGCTCTCTGCACGCTCCCATTTACTGACCGCTTGGCGCGACAGCCCCAGCTTTCGTGCCAGTCCTTCTTGGCTAAAGCCTTTGCTGCGGCGAAGGTCGGCGAGCCGCTGCGCAGTTTCTACATTCATGGTTCCTCCTATGTGATGCCAGCCGTGCCGCCGGACCGTTTTTGTTCTTAAGGCGCCTTGCACAGTTAAAAATGTATCCGCCACCGCCAAAAGCATGCCACCTATTCTAGTGAGATTTTTGACAACCGGCGGTTGCGGGCGCATATGAGCTGCGGAAATGTGTCCAAACAAAGCAATGAC
>CATZTY010000144.1 GCA_958424475.1 uncultured Collinsella sp. | reverse complement strand
TGGCCAGCCGCATCATAAATCTGCGTCGCCTCTGCATCACCGAGCGTATAGCGATACACGCCACCACCAGCAGAGTAGTTGACGTAATCCTTGCTATCCGCGCTGTTAACGGTGAAGTACACATAGGTCTTGCCGCCCTGAACACTCACCAGCGGAGTAGCAGCAATACCGTTGAGGCCAGCCGGCAGCGCCTTGCCGTCGGCAGCAGCGACCATCGTGGTCTTACCCGTCTTCAGGTTATAGAGAACCAGAGCAGAGCCAGTAGCCGTCTGTCCGCCGACAATCAGATTGTCACCAGACACCGCAGGGGCGCTCAGATTATTCGTAAGGCCCAGATCAACCGTCTTCTGTTCACTCAGCACGCCCTTCGCCGAAAGCGAAATCACATGGAGCTTTCCGTCGTGCGTCATCTGATAGAAGGTCGAACCATTGGACGGATCGGCAATGCAATCGGCATTTGCGACAGCGCCGAGCTTCATGGTCGAAACGACATCGCCCGTCGTCTTATCAATGCACTTAAGCGTACCCGCGCTCGTAGGAACGATGGCATACTTATCCGTCAAAGCCGCACCAGTCCAGTAATAGCCCTCGGCAGGGTCGATGTTCTGCCAAGAAACTTCGCCCGTGGCAATCTTAATGCGCGCAAAGGAGCCGTTGCCGTAGGTCGCGTTGTAATTCTCGTCATACGAAATATCGACCGAGCCTACATAGACGTACTCGCCGTCCGAAACGACGGTGCAGGAGCTCTGCGTCAAGTCCGTCAAACCAGGCGTCAGCCACTTGCAGATCAGCTTGTCTGCAGTAATCGCCTGGACCGCACCGCCGTTGAGCGGAACGATGATAAGGCCATTGGTATAGATCGGACGAGAGGTATAGCTCACCTTGGAGGCAAGCGGCGCAGAGGCAACCTTTTTGCCCGTGGACGAATCGATCTTGATGAGCTCGTTCTCGGTCGCGATGTACACAAAGCCGTTGGCGATGACAGGTTCGCTGCAGTTGGCATACTGCTGACCAGACTCGGCCTTCCAATCGAAGGCCCACTTAAGACCGGCGGCCTGCGCAGGCGTCTTGGCATCCGTTACGGTCGAACCGTTGCCACTGTTGCCGTAGCCGGCCCACTCGGCATCCCAATCAGGAGTCGTCGCACTCGGGTCCACGACAACCTTGTCGGGATCGGGCATGGGCGAATCGTCGGTGGTATAGGCAAGCGTGACCTTATCGCCGCTCTTGAGCGTAATCTGATTGGCGCAGAGTAAGGAGGGCTCTCCATTGATATACAGGTGCCAATATTTATTGGTCGCAGCATCATAACCGTACGACTTGTCTTCGAACGGCGATTTGATGGAATTGAGGAACCAGTACTCGCCACTCTGGGAGCCGTTGTACGTAACGCCCTTGGCCTTCAGAACCGTCTCAATAAGGTTCTGGGCAGTAGAGCCTTCAGGCAAAGAAACACTGCTTGCCGAGCCCCAGCGAGTATTGTTGCCGTTGACATCGGGACCGATAACATCGGCGGATCCAAGCACCTGACCGGGGAGGGCATCGGCGTCAGCACCATACATAAAGGTGACGGCGTCACCCTCCTGGAGCTTGTAGGCACCGGCGCCAACGTCGGCGAACTTGCCATTTACGTAGAAGCGCCAATAGCTCTTGGTCGCAGCATCCCAGCCATAGGACTTACTGTCGAACGGCGAAGTAATACCGTTGAGGAACCAGCCCCAAGACGATTCGCTAGCATCGAGCTTAAGGCCGGTCTGCTCAAGGAGATCCTTGGCAGTAGAGCCCGCCTTGAGACTCGTCTGGCCCGTCGAAGCCCAAACCTGCTGCTTGCCGTCCTTGTCCTTACCGAGAACCTGAACAGAAGCATGGACAGAATCGGACGGCAACTGGTCGCCCCAGCCACCGTAGAACCACGTGACGGTATCGCCGGCATGGATGGTGACATTGTCCGCCGTATAGTCACTCGACTTGCCGTTGATAAACAGCTGCCAATAGGTCGAATAATCTTGGGGCGTACCCAGCTCAACACCGTTGTACTTAAGGCTCAGAATGAAGGAGCCCGCAGCAACGGCGTCAATATCATTCGCCTCGAGCGCGACCTTCGTAAGGTCAAGCGCGCTCGAGCCGGACGTCACCACATACTGCGCGTTATCGACCCAAGTCTGAGTCTTGCCCTGGGCATCGCGACCAATGACGGTCACATTTGCGGCAACCTGGTCCTTAACGACAGGGGACGAGCTACCAGCCGTATAGGCAAACTCAATCTTCTGCCCCTGGGTGAGCTTGACGCTGCTCGCGCCAACCGAGGAAGACGCGCCGTCGACGAACAGCTGCCAGAAGGCATAAGTCGTCGGATCGTAGGCAAGCGTGCGACCATCGCTCGGAGATGTGATGCTTTTGAGGTAGAAGCCGTATGCCGTGTTCGGTTCGTAATCCGCTTTAAAGCCCGTCTTCTGCTGCAGCTTAACGAAGGCATCCGCAGCCGTCGCGCCCTCGTCGAGCTTGAGCTGCGTAGGTGCCACCCAGGTCTGAGCCTTGCCGTCAGCATCGGTGCCGATAATCGAGAACGAGACCTCGATTTGCTTCTTGACGACATCGCCAGTTTCTGTCGGGTTCTCTGTCTGGACGGCAGCCGCGGCGGCAGATCCCGCTTGGCCAGCGGATGCCGTCGAAGACTGCTCGCTCGTGGCAGGGCTCTCCCCCGTCGCCGAGCCTTCGCCGCCAGTTGCTGCCTCTGCTATGGCTGCACTAGCTGCAGGCGCGCCCTCGGAATCCGAAACCTCGGCGCCGCTCTGCTCAGCGGTACCGCCCGCAAGCGCTGCGTCCTCGCCCGGCGTCGCAGCCTGAGCCACAGCCTCGGCAATGCCCTCGGCGCCCTCGGCCCACAGCTGAGCCGGCGTGGTGCCAAAGGCCATCGCGAAGGCCAGGAATGCCACCAGGCCGCGCTTGGCTACACCGCGTGCAATCGCGCCACGGCGATGCGAGACGCGCTGGCGCTCGTCCTCAAACATATCCATTTGTCTCCTACTGTCTGTACTTGGAGCGTTGCCTTGAGACTGCCCCACGTCATCGCGCATGTTGCGCTCGAGTTCCCCCATCGGGGTCCCCCTTCCCTCCAGAGCCCTATGCACACCGGCGGCAAAAGCCGCAGCCGCATGCAAGACGGGAGGCGATCCGACTTAACCTTAACGACTCGGGCACGTCGTCCGATCTGCGACGCGAGCATCCCGAGCCAAGAGGAATTACGGTTACTGGTACAGCTGGGGACTTGCACCCCGATTCTCCCAAATGCGCAGGATAACCGCGCATTCGTGCGTCTCCGCACCACCATCTAGGCCATCGATTATTACCGTCAAAATGGTATCACGCAAAAGGGCCTCGCACGCAGGCGAAGCCCAAGGTAAAAGCTATTGTTTGCGATAGGAAAATGCGGTGACGGCCGCAGCCTCTAGTGCTTGCCGCCGTGACTGTTGAGCCAGATATTGCGGCCCAGCATAAGCGCCAGCACCAGCGCGCTCACGTAGCCCATAAAGCCAATGACCGGGATACCAAACACAACCGGCTCGATGCGCGCGTAGTACACCACCGACGAACCGATAAACAGACCGGCGATCACAATTGCCATCGACATGCGGTCGATAATCCCACCCAGCTGTCGCAGCGCCTTATCGCTGCTCATGATCTGCGTGTTTACCTTAAGCTGGCCGCGCGTAAGCATACGCGAAGCCAAGCCCAGATACTCGGCCGCCTCGAGCGAGCCCTTCGCCGCGCGATAACTGCTCGCTGCAAAGTCGCGGCTCATCTCGCGCATGCGCGCATAGGTGCTTTTCTCGTTTTTAATATGCGTCTGGATGATCTGGATCATGTTGACGTTGGGCATGTACTCGGTCAACAGGCCCTCGAGCGTCACCATGCCGCGGGCGAACATCGTCACCACGCTCGGCAGCTCAAC
>CATZTY010000143.1 GCA_958424475.1 uncultured Collinsella sp. | reverse complement strand
CAACTTGGTGGGCGATGCCGTTGCCACGCTCGATCGCGGTGAGATGCTCGGCGTGGCGGGCCGCTTTGGTCAGACGATGCGCTTTATGATGACGTTTACGTATTTGGGTCGCGAGGGAGCCAAGCCGCGTGTGCTCGAGTCGGGTGCGCGTGTGCACGTGATGGCGGGTACGGCCGAGGTCGTCGGTCGCATCATGTTCATGGAGGGTGAGGCCCCCATGGCGGTGGGCGAGACCCGTAATGTTCAGGTGCGCTTGGAAAACTCGCTGTCGCTACGTGCCGGGGACCATGTCGTGGTGCTGTCCTATTCGCCCGTGATGCTCATTGGCGGCGGGCGCGTGCTGCTTTCGCGCTGCCGTCGCTCGCGCGAGCTTGCCGAAGGAGAGCGTGCGCTGTATGCGGCGCTCGAGTCCGGCGATATCGCGGGCGGTGTGGGCGCTTGGCTGGTGCTGCAGACGCTGCCGGTTACGGCGGTTGATGTTGCCGCGGCTTTGGATCTTGGCGTCGGCGAGGTCGATACCGCACTGCGCGGGTTGGTGGCGCAGGGCGCTGCTTGCGCGCTTGCTGGCTCGGATGGCTCGCTGTATGCAGATTCTTCCTCGCTCGACGCCGCGATGGATGCACTGGCGGCGACCCTGTCGGCCATGCACGCGGCGGCTCCCAAGGAGACGGGCTTTACGCCCGGCGCCGTTGCCCATGCTGCGTGGCCTGCCGCTGATGAAGGCGTTGCCGCAGCTCTGATTGCCGAGGGCTGCTCGCGTGGCGTGTGCGCCGCCGAGGGCGCCGAGGTATTCGATCCGCATTCGGCCGCCGCGGCGGCACGCGTGGTGCGAGAGGCTTGTGAGCGGATCGTCACGCTGCTTGACGAGGCTGGCCTGGATGCACCGGCGCTTCCCGAGGTGGGCGAACAGCTGCAGCTCGGCCGCGACACCATGACGCGTGCCCTGCGCGAACTTTCGCTCAACCGCTCGATCGTTAAGGTCGAGCGCGACGTTGCCCTGTCTGCTGCCGCCGAGGCCCATGCGCGTGAGCTCGTCGCCGCCGCCATCGAGGCAGCCGGCGGCGCAGCCACCACGAGCGTGCTGCGTGAGGCCCTGGGCGTGTCGCGCAAACGCGCCATCAGCATCTTGGAGCACCTGGATGCCGTGCGCTTTACGGTGCTCGACAAGGATGCCGGCGGCCTGCGCTCCCTGCGCTAGATTGGCTGCTTGGTTTGGTAAAATACCTCCGCACTTGGGAACGGATGGGCTCCGGTGGGCTCCGCGGTCCTCAAAACCGTTGCGAGGCGTGCAAAACGTCTTGGATGTGTTCGATTCACATACGTTCCCGCCATACGCTACCAGCGCTTTTGTGCTCGCGGTCTTGCTGCGTGCCGCAAAAGCGCTGTTTTGTTTTTGCATGGGTTTGCCGTGCCGCCCACTTTATCGGCGACGGTATTTGGCTTCGTGTGCTGGGTTTTGAGCATGCCGATGGGGGTGGTTTGCCGTATGACTACCGTAAGACGGACCGATCTTTCTTGTGTCGTCCAGGCGGGCGGATTGTCGTCGCGCATGGGCTGTGATAAAGCGCGCATGGCGTTTTGCGGTGAGCCGCTCATCGAGCGCGTGCTGGGTCGGCTGGCTCAGGTTGCCGGCGAGCTGGTTGTGACGACGTCGCGCCCTTGCGAGCTTGCCTATCTTGAGGAGCGCGCGTTTGGCGGCCTGGTGCCGCGTGTGGTGGCGGATCTTGAAGGGCCGGCGGGTGCCATGCGCGGCATCGCGAGCTCGTTGGCCGCGGCCCGATTGCCGCTCGTGGCGATCGTCGCCTGCGATATGCCGTTTGTCTCGCCGGAACTCATCGGCGCGCTTGCCGATCGTGTTGAGGCCGAGGCGCTCGATGTGTGCGTGCCGCACGAGGAACGGGGGATTGAGCCGCTTTGCGCCGTCTGGCGCCGTGACGCGTGTGCGCCGATTGCCCATGAGCTGCTCGCCTGCGACAGCCAGCGCATTCGCTGCCTGATCAATCGCGTTCAGGCTGGTTATATGGATGAACCGCAGATCGTTAAGGCCGCGGGCTCGACGCTCTGCTTCGAGAACGTCAATACGCCCGAGGAGTTTGCGGCGGCCGAGTTACTCGCCTAGACGATTGGAGTTGCCATGTCTCATGATATTTGCCCCGACACGGGAGAGCCTTGCACTTGCGATGGTTCCGAGCCCTGTACCTGCGGCTGCGGTGGCTGTGGACATACCGCGGAAGAGGAAGCGGCCGCCGCGGCGTATCGTGAGGCACACCGCGAAGGCCCATCCGGTGATGCCCCCGACCACGAGCGCAAGATTATCGTGTCGTTTGACAGCACCTTCGATGTGATGGAATGCGAGCAGCTGTGCCTGGATGCCGGTGTGCCCGGGCGCATTATGCCTTTGCCCGGCTCCATTACCGCAGGTTGCGGCCTGTGCTGGGCCATGCCGTTCTCGGGTGATGCACTTGCCGCCTTCCGCGCTGCCACCGAAGGTCGCATAACCCCCGCCGACTACCATCAGCTCGTCCTCTAACCGCCTGCACCACAAAGGCGCCTGTCCCCAATGTGGTGGTTTGGAACATGCGGACGAAACAGCTTCGAAACACGCGATTTGTTCGTCAGGCACTCAAAAACGCCTCTACCTGCATCGTAATCAAAACGAAACATCTGCTTGTCGGCTTATGTGAAACTTTGCTGCAACAGTGCGATATTATCCATACTCGATAAAGTTCGCGGCGCATAGGGTGCCGCGACCAACATTTTCGTTTCCCATTATTGGAGGAAGCATGAGCTACACGCAGAAAGTTCTCGACGAGCTCAAGGCCCGCTATCCCGAGCAGCCTGAGTTCATCCAGGCCGCGACCGAGATTCTCGGCACCATTCAGCCGGCGCTCGACGCCCACCCCGAGTACGAGGAGGCCGCCCTGCTGGAGCGCCTCGTCGAGCCCGAGCGCATCGTCATGTTCCGTGTCCCTTGGGTCGACGACCAGGGCAAGGTCCAGGTCAACCGCGGCTATCGCGTCGAGTTCAACTCTGCCATTGGACCCTACAAGGGCGGCCTGCGCTTTAACCCGACGGTCACCCTGGGCATGCTCAAGTTCCTGGGCCTGGAGCAGATCCTCAAGAACAGCCTGACCACCCTGCCCATGGGCGGCGGCAAGGGCGGCTCCGACTTTGACCCCAAGGGCAAGTCTAACAACGAGATTATGCACTTCTGCCAGTCCTTCATGACCGAGCTCTATCGCCACATCGGCCCCAACACCGACGTTCCCGCCGGCGACCTGGGCGTTGGCGGCCGCGAGGTTGCCTACCTGTTCGGTCAGTACAAGCGCCTGACCAACGAGTGGACCGGCGTCCTCACCGGCAAGGGCCTCTCCTTTGGCGGCTCGCTCGCCCGTACCGAGGCCACCGGCTACGGCCTGGCCTACTTTGTGGACGAGTACCTCAAGAGCCGCGGCGACTCCTTCGAGGGCAAGAACGTCGTCGTTCACGGCTCCGGTAACGTCGCTATCTACGCGGTCCAGAAGGTCTCCCAGCTCGGCGGCAAGGTGCTGGCCTGCTCCGACACCCATGGCTGGGTCGAGGATCCCGACGGCATTGACTACACCGTGCTCGAGCATGTCTACAACAAGAAGCGCTCTGGCCACGACAAGGGCGTTACGCTCGCTATGTACGTCGACGAGAAGCCCAATGCCACGTGGCACGAGGGTGACGGCCGCGGCGTGTGGCAGCTGCCCTGCGACATCGCGCTGCCCTGCGCTCGCGAGAACACGCTGCTGCTCGAGGACGCCCAGGCACTCGTCGCCAACGGCTGCAAGGTGGTCGGTGAGGGCGCGAACATGCCCACGACCATCGAGGCCACGACCTACTTCCAGGAGAACGGCGTCGCCTTTATGCCCGGTAAGGCTGCCAACGCCGGCGGCGTGCTCGTGTCCGGCCTGGAGATGAGCCAGAATG
>CATZTY010000142.1 GCA_958424475.1 uncultured Collinsella sp. | reverse complement strand
CCAGCGAGCGCGTCCCTTCTAGCGCAAAGACGCCACGCTCCGGCGCATAGACGCCCGTCGCGAGCTCCGTGGATCCGCCGCCCGAATCGGCAACAATGATGCGCTCGCCGGCAAAGTCGTGCGCCACGCCAAAAAATGTCAGGCGCGCCTCGACCTCGCCCGGAATCACCTGTGGCTCAAGCCCCAAATCGCGCAGGCCGTCCAGCAGCAGCGCGGCGTTGGACGCATCGCGCGCGGCGCTCGTGCACGTGGTACAGATGCACGCGGCGCCAAAGTCGCGCGCCTCGTCCACAAACATGCGGCACGCAGCGAGCACGCGCTCGACGGCCGCCTCACAAAAGCGACCCGTCGCGCCCACGCCCTCGCCCAGGTCGGTAATCTCGGTATGTTTGGACGATCCCACGATCGCCCCAGCCTCAACCTGGGCCAGCACCAGTCGCGACGACACCGTTCCCAGGTCGATCGCCGCCACCTTATATCGTTTGCAATTTGTCATTGCGGGCTCCCCTCCGGGCGCTACTCGCCTACTCGCCGCTGGACGCGACCGTCTGACCCTCGACGCCGTTAAATCCAAACAGCATGTCGAGCGTCTGAATGTACCACGGCGCGTCCTTGCCGACTTCTTCGATTTCCTTGGCAACTTCGCTGGCCTTCTTGGCGTTCGACGACTTCTGGCTCGACGAGGCATCCGAATCGCCGTCCAGGCCCTGCACTTCAATCCTCTTCTCGCCGGGCATCACCAGGCCCAGGTCCTCGGATGCCGCGTCCTTGATACCCTCCTCCGAGAGCAGCTTGTCGACGCTTTTTTGCAGCTCATCATTGTATTGCTGGCGAATCTCGACCTGCTTGGCCAAGATATCGCTCGAACGCTTTGCCACGTACAGGTCGCGCACGGGGAAATACAGGCTCACGAGCACCAGGGCAACGACGATGCCGATGAATAGCCCTCGCTGAGGACCGTGGGTAAAGTCGTAGATCGCCTTGACCACCGCGTTGTCGTTGGCGTAGTGCATAAAGTCCGAGCCCGAAAGACGGTTCGAGGGCCTGCTCGACCTATCGTGCGTTTGAGCCGACGAGCGCTGAGCATGCGACGAACGTGCCGGGCGCACTGGTCCATCTGTCGAAGTATTCACTTGAGCATTGGGGCGCGAGGTACTTGTCGGGCGCTGTATGGAGCGGTCGGCGCCGGCGTAGGCGGACCCACCGAGCTGCACCGTGCGCGCACGGCGAGGCGACGGCTCACGCGAACCGGCGGAATAGTACCTGTTGTCGTAAATCTGATCCATGTGCGCCTTGTGCGGTTGAGGTTTGTTTGCGCTAAGTATTCTAGTTATAGCACGAGCGCGCGCAACGCCTTCGGCGGCCCTTGCTCGACATAAAAAAGGCGCTGAGCCATATGGCCCAGCGCCCACAGCGCTTTGCGGCGTCCAGCCAAGGCGGAGGCGGAACCGAGTCAGCCTCCCCCTCGCCAAATTCGCCCGTTTAGCGAATGTTGTAGAACGCGGCCTTGCCGGCGTAGCGCGCGCTGCCCTCGAGCTCGTCCTCGATGCGGATGAGCTGGTTGTACTTGGCGATGCGATCGCTGCGGCACGGGGCGCCCGACTTGATCTGGCCGGCGTTGACGCCCACGACCAGGTCGGCGATCGTGGAGTCCTCGGTCTCGCCGGAGCGGTGGCTCACGATGCAGGCGTAGCCGGCCTCCTTGGCGGTCTCGATGGCCTCGAGCGACTCGGTGAGCGTACCGATCTGGTTGACCTTGACCAGGATCGCGTTGGCGGCACCAAGCTCGATGCCCTTCTTGAGGCGCTCGGTGTTGGTGACGAACAGGTCGTCGCCTACGAGCTGCACCTTATTGCCAATGCGGCGGGTAAGCTCGACCCAGCCGTCCCAGTCCTCCTCGGCCATGCCGTCCTCTATGGAGATGATGGGATAGGTGTCGACGAGCTTCTCCCAGTAATCGACCATCTGGGCGCTCGTGTACTCAACGCCCTCGCCCTTGAGCTCGTACATACCGGTCTCAGTGCTGTAGAACTCGGTCGAGGCCGGGTCCATGGCGTACATAAAGTCGACGCCGGGCTTAAAGCCAGCCTTCTCGACGGCCTTGGTGATGTACTCGAACGGCTCGGCATTGGTCTTGAGGTTGGGCGCAAAGCCGCCCTCGTCGCCCACGCCGCCGCCCAGGCCAGCCTCATGCAGCACGCCCTTGAGGGTGTGGTAGACCTCGGCGCACCAGCGCAGGCCCTCGGCAAAGCTCGGAGCACCCACGGGCATGATCATGAACTCCTGGAAGTCAACGTTGTTGTCGGCATGCACGCCGCCGTTGAGAATGTTCATCATGGGCGTGGGCAGCAGGTGAGCGTTGACGCCGCCCAGGTACTGGTACAGCGACAGGCCCGCCGACTCCGCCGCAGCGCGGGCGACGGCCAGCGACACGCCCAGGATGGCGTTGGCACCGAGCTTGGTCTTGTTGGGGGTACCGTCCGCGGCAATCAGCGCGGCATCGCCGGCGCGCTGGTCGAAGGCGTCGAGGCCCACGACGGCGTTAGCGCACTCGTTGTTGACATGCTCGACGGCCTGCGAAACGCCCTTGCCCAGGTAGCGGCCCTTGTCGCCATCGCGCAGCTCGCAGGCTTCAAAGGCGCCGGTCGAAGCACCCGAAGGCACCATTGCGCGGCCAAAGCTGCCGTCCTCGAGCACGACCTCGACCTCGACGGTGGGATTGCCGCGGCTGTCGAGCACCTCGCGACCGTAGACGTCCAAAATATCGCTCATGTTGTCTCCCTCTCACTTGGAAACGGGTTGAATGCTTGGCGACGCGGCTTGCACGCTGTAGAGGCGCGCAGGTTCATAAGTTAGCCATGTCGCACTTTTTGCATTATGCCCTAAGTTAGCCGAGGGATACACTTGATTTTCGAAAAATTTAGCGGGAACGATGAAGCGTGTCAGCCCGTCGTTCCCGCAGTCTTACTCCTCCGCCTTTGCGGCATCCCACAGGTCGTTGAGGCCGTGGGTCGAAAGCTCGGCAAGATCCACGTGAGCATCGGCCGCCATCCGCTCCATCACGGCCCAGCGGCGGCGGAACTTTGCCGTGCTGGCACGAAGGGCACTCTCGGCGTCAATGCCCTCTTTGCGTGCAACGTTGACCAGGGCAAAGAGCAGATCGCCAAACTCCATTTCGCGCTCGGGCGAGCCAGGGGCCTCGGCCTCAAACTCGGCACGCTCCTCGGCGACCTCGTCCCACACGTCCTGGACCGTCTCCCACTCAAAGCCCACGGCAGCCGCCTTGCGCGACACCTTCTGCGCCTGCATCAGCGCCGGCAGATGCGTGGGCACACCATCGAGCAGGCCCTCGGGCGCGGCCTCGGGCGCCGCCACGGCCTTGTCCTTGGCGGCCTTCTCGGCAAGCTTGACCTCGTCCCAAATCTTGAGCACCTCGTCGGAGCTCTCGGCATCCGCATCGCCAAACACGTGCGGGTGGCGACGGATGAGCTTGGCGTCGATATCGCGCGCCACGTCGGCCAGCGTAAACTCGCCGACGTCGGCCGCAATCTGCGCATGCAGCACTACCTGCATGAGCACGTCACCCAGCTCCTCGCGCAGGTGAACCGCGTCGTCCGTCTCGATGCAGTCGAGCGCCTCGTAGGCTTCCTCGATCATGTTCTTGCCAATGCTACGGTGCGTCTGCTCGCGGTCCCACGGGCAGCCATCGGGCTGACGCAGACGCCAGATGGTCTGCACCAGATGCTGCAGCTCGGCCGACGCGTCTATCAGCGTGGACAGATCGCGCGAGCCCTCGGCATTTTGCTGAGCCATATGCTGCGCCATGGTTAGTCCTCCTCCAGGATCACGTGGCGGAACGCGCCGCCCTCGTAGATGCCGTAGCTGTGCGAGCCGTCCTTGGGAATGCTCACGCTGCCGGGGTTGAAGAGCCACAGGCCCGGGTGCGCGGCGCTTTCCTCGTTGACCTTGATGTGCGTGTGGGCGTAGACGAGCGCGG
>CATZTY010000141.1 GCA_958424475.1 uncultured Collinsella sp. | reverse complement strand
TGGTGGTACCACGACGAGCGAGCTCGGTCGAGCTGATGTTGATACCCTCGGCATCGTTATCGGTCGTAGCATGGTTATAGAAACCATGAATGTGGGTGTCCACCATGCCCGGCGCAATCCATGTACCAGAATAATCTTTGACCTCGCAAGCGGGCTCATCGGCCTGCCAAGCGCCAAAGACGCCATCTTCGACCATGAGGTAGCCGCCCAGCTGCGGCCCCGCCGGCAAAAAGAACTTGTCGGCCTTGATAGCATACGTGCTCATCTATGCTCCCGTACCCGCAGTGCATTTTAGGGCGGATCAAAAACCACTGCATTGTTAATTCGAGCGATTGTTCGTTGCCTTCTTGCGCTTGGCACATTTTGCACCCGCCGCAAAACACGCCAAGCCGTTTATACCCAATAACTCTAGACTGCGCGGTTGTGGTAGACCTTGTACTTAAACTGGTCGGCGCGCGCAACCGAACGCGTATACTCGATAACCTCGTTGTTCATGTCATATGTGGTACGAATCAAATCCAGCACCGGTGCGCCTTCGGTAATCTCGAGCAAACGAGCGTCGGAATGGCGGGCGATACTCGCGTAGAATTCTTCCTCTGCCACGCGAACTTTCTCGTGAAAGTCCTGCTCGATCATGTCGTACAGCGATTTGTTCTCGATCATGGGGCGCTTAAGCGCAAAGAACTTGCGACTTGGCAGATATGTACACTCAATCATCAGCGGCACACCATCGGCTATACGCAGGCGCTTAATCTTGTACAGACGCTCGCCCAGGCGCGCGTTCATCTCTACGGCAATATTCTTGTCAGCCTCGACCTCGGTAAACTCAAGAATCGTCGTCTTGGGCACACGGCCGATCGCCTTCATCTGCTCGGTAAAGCTATAGGTTTGCGTAAGGTTTGCCGTTTGCAGAGAGCGGTCGCACACCATGGTTCCTCGGCCGCGCTGACGAACCACCAGGCCCAGGCGCTCAAGCTCCTGCAGGGCAAGGCGAACCGTCGTACGCGAGAGCCCGTAGCGTTCCGACAGGTCACGCTCGGACGGCAAATAGTCGCCGGGCCGAAGTTCGTGATCGATTTTATCGGTCAACAGATCGACGAGTTGATCGTACAGAGGTTGTTTGCGCGCTCCCATTGCCATAATGATACCTGCCGGATAAATGACTCGAAATTGGTTGTAACCAGACACCACGTACTATAGCAGTTTTATTGAAATAACAGCAGGTCAACCAGCATATTTCAATATTGTTTGCCGGTTGATAGCCTGCGCACTGTAATACCAATTACAACGCTACATCAAGTATCGAGATAGCAAAAAGGGCCGCCCCCGCAGAGCGGGACGACCCTTTGCAAGACAGATACGTCTTTAAGGCTTAGAGAAGCTTCTTGAGCTCCTCGGCAACAGCCTGGACCTGCGTGCCGATGATGACCTGGGTAGCACCCTTGTCCATCTTCATGACACCCAGAGCGCCGGCCTTCTTGCAGGCAGCCTCGTCGACCAGAGCGGAATCGCCGAGCTCGAAGCGCAGGCGAGTAGCGCAGCAGTCAACGGTCTTGACGTTCTCCTTGCCACCGACGGCAGCAAGAACAGCGGCGGCCAGAGCGGCGAACTTGTCGTCGCCAGCAGCGGCGGAAGCGGAGGTCTCCTCGACATCCTCATCCTCGCGACCAGGGGTCATGAGGTTGAACTTGGTGATGGCGAAGCGGAACACGAGGTAGAAGACCACGAAGGCAGCGATGCCCAGCGGGATGATCATCCAGGTGTTGGCGGCAGCCGGGAGGCTAGAGGAGAACAGGAGGTCGGTAGCGCCAGCGGAGAAGCAGAAGCCAGCACGGAAACCAACATAGTAGGTGACGATGGTGAAGATGCCGTACAGGACAGCGTACACGACGTAGAGCGGGAAGCACAGGAACATGAAGCCGAACTCGAAGGGCTCGGTAACGCCGCAGACGAAGGCGCAGATAGCAGCGGAGACAACCAGACCGATAGCAGCCTTCTTGTTCTTAGCGGTCTGAACCATAGCCAGGGCAGCGCCCGGGATACCGAACATCATGCAGGGGAAGAAGCCGGACATGTACATACCGAGGCTCCACTTGACGTCAGCAGAGGTCTCGCCAGCCCAGAAGTGGGTCAGGTCGCCCAGGCCGATGGTGTCAAACCAGAACACGTTGTTGAGTGCGTGGTGCAGACCGGTCGGGATGAGCAGGCGGTTGAGGAAGGCGTAGATGCCAGCGCCGATACCACCCATGGCGGCGATACCCTCACCAAGAGCAACAAGAGCACCGAAGATGAGCGGCCAAGCAAAGAGCAGGACGACGGAGACGACGATGCAGATGACGGCGGTCATGATGGCGACGCAACGCTTGCCGGAGAAGAAGGCCAGCCAGTCGGGAAGACGAGTGTCCTTGAACTTGTTGTAGCAAGTGCCACCGATGACGGCGGACAGGATGCCGATGAAGGAGTTACCAGCGATCTTGGAGAACGCGATGCCCTCGGTCGTGGCAAGCCAAGCGGTCTGAGCATCGGCGTCCATACCACGAATGGTGCCAACAACAGCGGGGTTCAGGAGCTGCTGGATCATCAGGAAGGCGACGAGGCCAGCGAGGCCAGCGGTGCCATCGTGATCGTCGGCAAGGCCGACAGCGGCGCCGACTGCGAACAGCCAGGCCATGTTATCGATAAGAGCGCCGCCTGCCTTGATGAGCAGGAAACCGGCGGTATAGGCAAAACCGGTAGTGTCACCGGCAGCACCCATGACTGCGGGAGCGAGCAGGTAGCCCACGCCCATAAGAATACCTGCGACGGGAAGCGCCGCGACGGGAAGCATCAGCGCTTTGCCGAGCTTCTGGAGGTACTTCATCATATGGTATCTCCTACAACCTTTCTTTCGTTGTTCACCAACGAGTTCCATGTCCGCGCCTTGTGCATACCGGCTTCTCCGCTTGCCGGCATTGATGCGCAAACTTAGACAACCCAGTCCCTATTTGGGGTTGCTGGTATGTACGGTAGCACACACTCAATTCAAACGTCCACCACATTTCGTTCAAATTACTATATCGTTGCCAAACGGTTATTTTTGGCCCGTAAACGGTAATTTACGCAGGTAGACATGGTGCGTTTCTTTCATTACCAAACTAATTCTTAGTAATTTCCATTCGATTTCGTCTTAAAATTGGTTACTACCAGATGAACAGTGGTACCACATTGTTACTACCAGTTTAGCCGAAATCGTTTTCACTTTATATGAATAAAGTGTCCCAAAATTTGCATACAACCACCCCCTCTCATCGCCCTCCCCACAGTGCAAAAAGCCCGCTAGAACGATGTCCGTTCTAGCGGGCATATCAGATTTTTGGCTACGTGCTCGGCGGCTCGAGCGGCCCTTACGCAAACAGACCGTAGATGCTGATGTTGGCCTTGGCATAGAGGCCGTTAGCATACTCGGTCCACTTGGAGCTAGCGCCTGAGGCCTGCGAGGAATACTGCTGGTAGGCGGTGTAATAGGCGGTCATGGCCTGCTTGTAGGTGGCGCTATCGGCCGTAAAGGCATCATCGGCAAAGGCCTTGGCATAGGTGCTATCGGCATCCTTCCAAGTGCCCTTTGAGCTATCCCACTCATCGCCGGCAAGGTTGATGATGTAGTCGGCGTAGTCCTTGCTCGCGGTCTCCTCGTTGCCGTCAGCAGGCTCGGTCGGGGCGGTCGGCATGCTTGCGGAGGTGTCGCCGACCTTCTTCTTGTAGAGCTTCTGCAGCGTCGCGGACTGACGGACGATCTGCTTGGCCTGGTCCTTGGACACGCCGTACTGCGTGGCCATGGTCTTGTAGTCGGAGGTGCCGATGGAATCCTCGGCGTACTGCTTCATTTCCTTGGAAGAGACGGTAATGCCCTCGTCCTCGGCGGCATCGAGCAGGATCTTGTTACGCACGTAGGACAGGATGACGTCGGCAGAAGGAGCGGTGTAGTTGCCATCACTATCCTTGACGGTATCGAGGCTGTACTGGCTCTC
>CATZTY010000140.1 GCA_958424475.1 uncultured Collinsella sp. | reverse complement strand
CTTGGCATGACCCGCGCCTTTGGCGAGACGCTCGCCGTGCGCATGGTCATCGGCGGTATCGAGGCCATGCCGACGTCGCTGCTGTCGCCGGCGTCCACCATCACCACCACGCTCACCACGTCTATGGCGGTCTATGCCGAGGGCTCGGCCCAGGACGATGTTCTGTGGGCGCTCGGTCTGCTGCTGATGGGCATGAGTCTCATCTTCATCCTGATCATCCACCTTATCGGCCGCAAGGGGGCGAAGGCTCGTGGCTAGCACGCGTATCCACATCGACGAGGCGAGGCTCGGGCGTGTCCAAAAGCAGGACCGCTTCGCCACGGGCGTGTTGACGGCGATCGTCGCCATCGTCATGCTCATCGTCGTCTCCATGGTGGCCTATATCCTGTTCGAGGGCATCTCGACGCTGTTCCAGCCGGGCTTTCTCACGGAGCCGTCGCGCGCCAACGGAACGCAGGGCGGCGTGCTCTACCAGCTGTTCGACTCGTTCTACCTGCTGCTGATCACCCTGATCATCTCGGTGCCCATCAGCCTGGGTGGCGCGATCTTTTTGGTTGAGTACGCACCCGACGGACCCGTCCGCGACATTGCCTCCACCGCCATCGAGACGCTGTCCTCGCTGCCTTCGATCGTTGTCGGCATGTTCGGTTTTCTGGTGTTCTCGGTGCAGCTGGGCTGGAAGTACTCCATCATCTCCGGCGCCGTCGCGCTCACCATGTTCAATATCCCCATTCTGGTGCGCGTGATCCAGCAGGCGCTCGAGGACGTGCCGCAGGCCCAGCGCGATGCGTGCCTGGCCATGGGCCTCACCCGCTGGGAGGCCATGCTGCACATCCTGATTCCCGAGGCCATGCCCGCTATCGTGACCGGCATCGTGCTTTCGGCCGGCCGCGTCTTTGGCGAGGCCGCGGCGCTGCTCTTTACCTCGGGCATGAGCTCGCCGGTTCGCCTCAACTTCTTGAGCCTTAACCTGTCGAGCCCTACTTGCGCCTGGAACGTGTTCCGCCCCGGTGAGTCGCTCGCCGTGCATATCTACAAGATCTATGGCGAAGGCAGCCCCGAGGCCCAGCAGATCGTTTGGGGTACCGCGGCACTGCTGATGATTTGCGTGCTGCTGTTTAACGTAATCGCCCGCATTGTGGGCAAGCAACTGGCAAGGAAGATGACGGCCGAATGAGCGAGATGAATGTAACGCCCGCAACCGAAGCGGCATCGTCCGACACCCGGGACTTCCTGTCGAGCGTGGGGGAGAGCGAGAAGCGCGTGCGCGTGAGCGGCAAGGCCGTGAGCGACGAGGTTGTGCTCTCCACCAAGGACGTCAACGTGTACTATGGCGACCACCATGCACTGCACAATACGTCGCTTGACTTCCACAAGGGCGAGATCACGGCGCTCATTGGGCCTTCGGGCTGCGGTAAGTCGACTTTCTTGCGTAGCCTCAACCTCATGAATCGCGAGATTCGCGGCTGCCGCGTGGAGGGCGAGATCAACTATCGCGGGCGCAACGTGAACACCAAGACCGAAAACACCTACGAGCTGCGCCGTTCCATTGGCATGGTGTTCCAGCAGCCCAACCCGTTCCGCAAGTCCATTCGCGACAACATCACGTTTGCGCCCAAGCGCCACGGCATCACCGACCGTGACGAGCTCGACCGCATGGTCGAGTAAAGCTTACGCGGCGCGGCGCTGTGGGACGAGGTCAAAGACAAGCTCGATAAGAGCGCCTATGCGCTTTCGGGCGGTCAGCAGCAGCGTCTGTGCATCGCGCGCACGCTGGCGCTCAACCCCGACGTGATCCTGTTTGACGAGCCCTGCTCGGCGCTCGACCCCATCTCGACGTTGGCGATCGAGGACCTTATGTCGTCGATCGTTGCCGACCGCGCCATCGTCATCGTGACGCACAACATGGAGCAGGCGTCGCGCGTGTCCAACCGCACGGCGTTCTTCTACATGGGCGATATGGTCGAGTACGACGAGACTGACGAGATTTTCCAACGGCCCAAGGATAAGCGGCTGAATGATTACCTCACCGGCATGTTCTCCTAGTCCGGGACATGCTTGAGGCCCGCGGCGGCCACGGTTGCCGCGGGACTGATTGGAGAAGCGGGTCATCTCTTGTGGGAGATGGCCCGCCTTTTACTCTGCGACCGAAACGACCACCACAAAGGGGACAGGCGCCTTCGTGGTGGTTTGGGGTGGGGCTCGCTGCTATCATGGACAACGTTGAATTTCTACGAAGGAGCAGGGCATATGGCGATTCTTTTGGGATGCGATTCCGTCAGCCTAGAGTTTCCCACCAAGCATATTTTCGATAGCGTGACGCTCGGCGTGGGCGAGGGCGACCGCATTGGTATTGTCGGTAAAAACGGCGACGGCAAGTCGACGCTGCTGAGCGTGCTCGCTGGCACGCTGGAGCCCGACGACGGACGCGTGACGCACCGCCGCGGCACGACGATCGGTCTGCTCGGCCAAAAGGACAACCTGGTCGATACTGATACCGTGCATCATGCCGTTGTGGGCGACGCCCCCGAGTACGAGTGGGCGTCGAGCCCCCGCACGCGCCAGATCCTCGCCGGCCTCATCAGCGATGTGCCCTGGGAGGGCACGGTGGGCGAGCTTTCGGGCGGTCAGCGCCGTCGCGTGGACCTCGCGCGCTTGCTGATCGGCGATTACGACGTGCTCATGCTCGACGAGCCCACCAACCACCTGGATATGCGCACCATCAACTGGCTCGCGCGTCACTTAAAGGCCCGCTGGCAGCGCGGCCAGGGTGCCATGCTCGTGGTCACGCACGACCGCTGGTTCTTGGACGAGGTCTGCACTAGCATGTGGGAGGTCCACGACGGCCAGGTCGATCCCTTCGAGGGCGGCTATTCGGCATACATCCTGCAGCGCGTGGAGCGCGACCGCATGGCCGCCGTTACCGAGGAGCGCCGTCGCAACATGGCGCGCAAGGAGCTCGCGTGGCTGAGCCGCGGTGCCCAGGCTCGTTCCACCAAGCCCAAGTTTCGCGTGGATGCCGCTCGTGAGCTGATCGCCGACGTGCCGCCCGTGCGTGACGAGCTGGAACTCAAGCGCCTGGCCGTGAGCCGCCTGGGCAAGCAGGTTATCGATGTGGTCGACGTGGACGCCGGCTATGCCGATACCGACGGCGCGCCCAAGCAGGTGCTCACCGATGTGACCTGGCTCATCGGCGCGGGCGACCGCTATGGTCTTTTGGGCGAGAACGGCGCCGGCAAGTCGACACTGCTCGACGTGATTCAGGGCAAGATCGCGCCCCTGCGCGGCCGTGTAAAGATTGGCCAGACGGTGCGCTTTGGTGTGTTGTCGCAGCAGCTCGAGGAGCTCGAGCCCTACATGGGCGACACGATCCGCGAGGTGCTCAGCCACTATAAGAAGTACTACGTCATCGACGGCAAGGAGACTTCGCCCGAGAAGCTTTGCGAGCGCCTGGGCTTTACGACGCAGCAGCTCTGGAGCCGCATCGGCGATCTTTCGGGCGGCCAGCGCCGTCGCCTGTCGCTGTTGCTGACGATTCTGGACGAGCCCAACGTGCTCATCCTGGACGAGCCGGGCAACGACCTGGATACCGACATGCTCGCGATTGTCGAGGACCTGCTGGACGGCTGGCCCGGCACGCTGATCCTGGTGACGCACGACCGCTTTTTGATGGAGCGCGTGACCGACCAGCAGTGGGCGCTGCTCGACGGCCACCTGACGCATATGCCCGGTGGCGTCGACCAGTACCTGCGCCTGTGCAACGCTACCGCCGAGGGCGAGCCCGTGGGCGCGCCGAGCGCCAAGACCGGCACGTTCGACACCGGTGCCGCGGCAGCTGCGGCCGAAAAGCCCAAGTCGAGCGGTCAGCCCAACGGCCTGTCCAACGCCGAGCGCCAGAAGCTCCGCCGCGAGGTGAGTTCGCTCGAGCGCAAGATGGAGACGCAGCGCACCCGCGTTGAGGAGGCCGAGGCAGCAATGGCCCAAGTCGATCCCACCAACTACACGGCGCTCGGCG
>CATZTY010000139.1 GCA_958424475.1 uncultured Collinsella sp. | reverse complement strand
TGCTCCTCGTCGGCCGGTAGCACCAGGCGCCAGGTCTTGTTGCTGGCATAGGCAAGGCCCGCCACGCTCACCATCTCGCTGTAGGCAAGGTTGGCACCGCGGCGGCGACACATGATGCGGTAGGCAGGGTCGGTCACACCCGCCATGGGAGCCATAAGGAACGGCTGCTCGGCATAGGCGCCCAGCAGCCGCTTGCTGTATTCGGAAAGCGCCATAGACCTACTCGTCCACCTTGAGGATCGCCATAAAGGCCTCCTGAGGGACCTCGACCGAGCCGATGGCCTTCATGCGCTTTTTGCCCTCCTTCTGCTTTTCGAGCAGCTTGCGCTTACGCGAGATATCGCCGCCGTAGCACTTGGCAAGCACGTCCTTGCGACGCGCCTTGACGGTGGAGCGGGCAATGATCTTGTTGCCGATAGCACCCTGGATGGGCACCTCGAACAGCTGACGCGGGATGATCTCCTTAAGCTTGTCGCATAGGCCACGGGCCAGACCATAGGCCTTGTCCTTGTGGACGATAAACGACAGCGCGTCCACCTCGTCGCCCGAAAGCAAGATATCGAGCTTAACGAGCTCGGAGGGACGGTACTCGTTGAACTCGTAGTCGAGCGAGGCATAGCCCTTGGTACGGCTCTTGAGCTGGTCAAAGAAGTCCAAGATGAGTTCGGCGAGCGGCATATCAAAGCGCATCTCGACCGATTTGCTCGTCAGGTGGATCATGTCGGTCGTGACGCCGCGGTGATCGATGGCGAGCTGCATGACGGCACCCGTATACTCGGGCGGGCAGATGATCTTAGCCTTGAGGTAGGGTTCCTCGATACGCTCGATGCGCGTGGCCTCAGGAAGATCCTGCGGGCTACGGACATCGATCATTTCGCCGTCGGTCTTGTAGACGTGATAGTCAACCGAGGGGCTCGTGGCAATGAGGTCCAGATTGAACTCGCGCTCCAGGCGTTCCTTGACGACTTCCATGTGCAGCAGGCCCAGGAAGCCCACACGGAAGCCAAAGCCGAGCGCCACCGAGGTCTCGGGCTCCCACACCAACGACGGGTCGTTGACGTGCAGCTTATCGAGCGCGTCACGCAGGTTCTCGTAGTCCTTGTTATCGATCGGGAACAGGCCCGTATAGACCATGGGCTTGGCCTCGCGGTAGCCGGGAAGCGGCTCGGGGCAGGGATTCGACGCCCACGTGAGGGTATCGCCCACGCGAACGGCTTCGGGGTCCTTCAGGCCCGTGACCACATATCCGACCTCGCCGACCGTCAGCGAGTCGACCGGGGTCTCGGCGGGACGCTTGACGCCCACGCCATCGACCAAAAAGTCGCCCTTTGCCTGCATCATGCGCAGGGTATCGCCCTTTTTGATGGAGCCGTCAAAGACGCGCACCGTGGCGACGACGCCACGATACTCGTCGAAGTACGAATCCAGGATGAGTGCCTTGAGCGGCGCGTTCGCATCGCCCTTGGGCGGAGAGATCAAAAAGACAATGGACTCCAGCAAATCGTGGATGCCCTCACCGGTCTTGCCCGATACGCATACGGCATCGTCGGCAGGGATCGCCAAGTCATCCTCTATCTCGGTCTTAACCTCGTCGGGATGGGCCGAGGGCAGGTCGATCTTGTTGATGGCCGGCACAATGTCCAGATTGGCGTTCATGGCGAGCGTCGCGTTGGAGACGGTCTGTGCCTCGACACCCTGGGTGGCATCGACGACGAGCACCGCGCCCTCGCAGGCGGCCAGCGAACGCGAGACCTCGTAGGTAAAGTCAACGTGGCCCGGCGTATCGATCAGGTTGAACTGATACGTCTCGCCATCATCGGCGTCATAGGACACGCGAACGGCATTGGACTTGATCGTGATGCCGCGCTCGCGCTCGATATCCATAGTGTCGAGCAGCTGCGACTCCATGTCGCGCTCGTCAACGGTATGGGTGAGCTCGAGGATACGGTCACTGATCGTGGACTTGCCATGGTCGATGTGCGCAACAATCGAGAAGTTGCGGATGTGGGAAATGTCAATTGAAGTATTCATGCGGACTATCTTACCCGAGCGGTACAAAAAATGGAGCCTGTTCCATAAAACAGGCTCCATTTATGCGCGTAATCTGTGTGGTGTGAAATTTACAACTTAGGCGTTGATGCTGTTCACGAGCTTGGCAAGACCGGACTTGCGGTTGGAAGCCTGGTTCTTGTGGATAACATGCTTGGCGGCAGCCATGTCGAGACGCTTGGTGACGGTCTTGAGGGCAGCCTGGGCCTTCTCGGCGTCGCCCTCGGCGACGGCGGACTGGACGTGCTTGGTCAGCGTCTTGAGCTCGGACTTGACAGCCTTGTTACGCATGCGAGCTGCCTCATTGGTGCGGATACGCTTCTTCTGAGACTTGATGTTTGCCACTTCTGGAGTTCCTTTCGAGTTCCTTGCAAAAAATGTATGACACCTCTGAGACACGGTGAGGTCATGCAAGCGCCTACTATAGCACGCTCCCCCTCAAAGGGATAGAACGAATTTGTCAAATAGGCAGGTATCATCACGATTTTCTCAAGATGTTCGTAATCCAGAGCAAAAGCGCAGTCCGAGAATCGGCCGAACCCTTGAGCGCGAGCTCTACATCGACCGCCCCCTCGAGCGCTGCGACGAGCTCTGCCATCGAAAAGCGACGTGCCCAAGTCAGGTGATTCTTGACCTGCCAGGACTGGAGCTTAAGTGTTGCGGCCAGTTCACGACCCTGTCCGCGCGCATCGAGCGCCTTGGCGACGATAAGCTCGCGGATGCGGCCGCATAGCAATGTGTAAGTCCACACATAGCTCTTGGCGGGCAGTAGATTGAAGAGCTCGAGCGAACGTCGCATGTCACGGGCCGAGACCGCATTGAGAAAGTCCCAGGGTTGAACCTCGGCCGTACGTACAATCCAGCGCTCAACGTCGGCAAGCTCAATCTGGGGCGCCTCGACCATCTGGGCAAGCTTAGCCAAGTCGTTATCGAGCATGCGAGTGTTTTCACCCGAACGCGAGACGAGCTCCTCGGCGGCCGCCGTCGAGATCGACTTGCCGTGCTGCGTCGCCATCTGCTGCACGCGGCGCGGTAGCTCCCAGCGCTTAGTGCCGGAGCAATCGATCACGGCCTTCTTGTCGATTTTGGCGATCGCCTTATACAGGCGCGTGTTCTTGGCAAGCGAGTCGGCGATGATGAGGCAGACCGTCGTGGGGCTGGGACTCGCCAGATAGTCGACAAGCGGCTCCGAGACCGCCTTAGCGAGCTTTGAGCAGCCATCAAGGATTACCAAGCGAAACTCGCTGCCCATCGGAAAGGTGTTAAGCGATCCGATAATGGACTCGATATCGGGGTCCTTGGTCATGTCGCGCTCGTCGAGGTTGAACTCGACCATACCCGACTTTTCCAGACGCGCTTTCATACGCGAGACGGCGTGATCGCGCTTGACTCCGTCGGTACCGACGATCAGATATGCCGGCAGCAGACCGGTTTCGGACATTGCGTTCCCCTCCCGCAGGCCTTCGTATTCGCTCCGTGCCATTCTAGCCCAGGGGCCCACCACACGCCAACGACGTCGTCACGGTTGCTGGCATCGCATCGCAAAGCCATTCGCAGTCGGCGTGACGGTAATGTCGCCGTGTTCGATAGTGCACGCGAAAACGCCGCCCGCTTCCTTAACGGCATCGATGCAGGCATCGGACGGATGGCCGTATCGATTCCCCTCGCCCGCGCTCGCGAGGGAAAGCTCGGGCTTCAGGACGTCCAGCAACTCACCATCGACTGAAACCTTAGAGCCGTGATGGCCAAGTTTAAGGACATCGATATCCCCCACCTCCTGCACGAATTCCCGTTCTTGGTCGAGCTCGGCATCACCGGTGAGGAGCATACGCAGGCCCTTGCCTTCCTGAACATAAGAGAGTAGCAGGACAAGCGAGTCCTCATTTCCCTCGCCATCTACGGACTCGAACGGCCACATCACGCGGGCACAAAATGAGCCGATGTCGACCGTATCCCCACGGCGCACCTGCCGATACTCAACGCCAGGTC
>CATZTY010000138.1 GCA_958424475.1 uncultured Collinsella sp. | reverse complement strand
AGGAAAGCACTTAATGTGCTTTCCGTCTTGCGCAGGACTGTAGAGCAGCAAACTTAACCGCCCCGCCGGGCGGGCGAGCGTACAGGAACGACATCTGTCCAACAATTCGTCCGAAACATAATGAAAAACCGTTTGATGTGAGTTAAAATAAACAACGTCGTGAATCTGGCTCCTGCCACATGCGTGACAGGGGTTAAACACAAAAAAAAGGAGTCAACTATGGTTTCTGAGAAGGCCACCCTTGTTAATCCTCAGGGTCTGCACATGCGTCCGGCTGGTCTGTTCGCCTCCACCATGGGCAAGTACGCCTGTGACGTGACGGTCGTCACCCCCGAGAAGGAGGTCAACGGCAAGTCCCCGATGGCCCTCATGGCTGCTGGTATCCCCTGCGGTACCGAGGTCGAGGTCAAGTGCGACGGCGCCGACGAGGCCGAGGCTCTGGCTGCTGCCATCGAGCTCATCAAGAGCGGTCTTGGCGAGTAGAACTCAAACGGGTCGCATGTTGAACAACTAAGTTCATATTTGGGGGCGCAGTGACCTGTTCTAAGGTAGCTGCGCTCTTTTGTCATGGATATGGCAAAACGCTTTATCACATGACACGGAGAGAGGAATGGGAATGTATCAGGGAGTCAACGCTTCCGAGGGCATCGGTATCGGCACCGTCATGGTCGCCGTCGATCCCGACTTGACGTTTGAGCCGCACGAGGTTGCTGATTCGGCAGCAGAGAAGGAGCGCTATCAGTCCGCTCTTTCGGTCTTCTGCGAGAAGACCCAGGCTCAGGCCGACCACATGAAGGAGACGGTGGGTGAGGCCGAGGCCGAGATCATGAGCGGACACATTGTCCTGGCTCAGGATCCGGGCATGACCGACGCCATCAACGCCGCCATTGACGGCGGCACCTGCGCCGAGCAGGCGCTCATGGACACCTCGACCATGTTCGAGAACATGTTCCTGTCTATGGACGACGAGATGTTCCGTCTGCGCGCGGCCGACATCGCCGACATCCGCACCGGTATTCTGGCCGAGCTGCTGGGTAAGGAGGTCGTCGACCTCTCCGTCCTGCCCGAGAACACTGTCGTTGTCGTGCACGATCTCACGCCGTCCATGACCGCCACGATCGATAAGGCCCACGTTGCCGGTATCGTCACCGAGACCGGTGGCCGCACGTCGCATTCCGCGATCATCGCGCGCGCCCTTGAGATTCCGGCTGTCCTTTCGGTTTCCAACAGCTGCACCGCGCTGCGCAACGGTATGACCGTTGTCGTCGACGGTGGCAAGGGTATCGTCGAGGCCGATCCCGACGAGGAGACGCTCGCAGCCTACACCGCCAAGGCCGAGGCCTTCGCTGCCGAGAAGGCAGCCCTCGAGGCCTTCCGTGGCAAGCCGTCCGTGACTGCCGATGGCATCAAGAAGATCATCGCCTGCAATATCGGTAACCCCGATGACGTGCCCAACGCGCTCGATCACGACGCCGAGGCCATCGGTCTGTTCCGCTCCGAGTTCCTGTTCATGGACTCCGCTGAGCTTCCTTCCGAGGAGGAGCAGTTCAACGCCTACCGCAAGGTCGCCAGCGCGCTCAAGGGCGCTCCGGTCATCATCCGCACGCTCGATGTGGGTGGCGACAAGGAGATTCCGTATCTGCACATGGTCAAGGAAGATAACCCCTTCATGGGCTTCCGCGCCGTGCGTTACTGCCTGGCCAATCCCGACCAGTACAAGGTCCAGCTCCGCGCTCTGCTGCGCGCTAGCGCCTTCGGTGACGTCAAGATCATGATCCCGCTCGTCACCTGCGTCGAGGAGGTCTTGGCTGTCAAGGAGCTCGTCGAGCAGTGCAAGGCCGAGCTGACCGAAGAGGGTCGCAAGTTCAACGAGAACATCGAGGTCGGCATTATGGTCGAGACGCCCGCCGCTTCGCTGCTCGCAGACCGTCTTGCCGAGGTCGCCGACTTCTTCTCCATCGGCACCAACGACCTGATCGGCTACACCATGTGCGCCGACCGTGGCAACGACACCATCTCCAACCTGTATCAGGTGTACTATCCCGCCGTGCTCCGCTCGCTCAAGAACATCATCGAGAGCGGCGTGAAGGCCGGCATCATGGTCGGTATGTGCGGCGAGGCCGCTGCCGATCCGCTGCTCGAGCCGCTGCTGATCAGCTGGGGCCTGGAGGAGTTCTCGATGAGCGCTCCGTCGATCCTGCGCGCCCGCAAGACCATCAGCCAGTGGACCAAGGCCGAGTGCGACGAGCTCGCCGAGAAGGCGCTCGCCTGCAACACCGCCGCCGAGGTCAAGGCACTGCTCGAGTCCGCAGCTCGCTAATTTGGTATCAGAGGTAACCGCGTGGTTGGAATGGGCCGGCCACGCGGCCCTCACATATACAGGGGGTACTGTAAATGTTCTACACGCTAACCGCTAACCCGGCTGTCGACATGACGGTTTCGAGCTCTCCGCTCGAGCCCGACGAGAACGTCCGCACCGGCTCGGCCAGCTACACGGCTAACGGCAAGGGCCTCGACGTGTCCTTCGCCTTTAAGAAGATGGGCGTCGACACCGTCGCGCTCGGCTTCTTCGCCGGCTTCACGGGCAAGTTCATCGTCGAGGAGGTCATGAACCTGGGTTGCCTCTGCCGCCCGGTCTGGACCGACGGTATCACGCGCATTAACACCTACGTCAACGATGGCCAGCACGAGTACGGCATCCTGAACCCGGGTGCTCCGATCACGCCGCAGCACCAGGAGGAGCTCTACAACATCCTGGATACCGCGGGCGATCTTGAGTGCCTGATCGTTTCCGGCTCCGTGCCTCCCAAAGCTACGCCCGACTTCCTGGCTCAGGTCATGGAGCACGCTCAGGCCCGTGGCGCCGACGTCGTCCTGGACCTGTCTTCCGACAAGCTCAAGGAGCTCGCTCACAAGAAGCCGCTGCTCATCAAGCCGAACCATCACGAGATGAAGGCCATCTTCGGCGTGCCGGTCGACACCGACGACGAGGTCCGCGTTGCCATGAAGATGGCTCACGACGCTGGCGTTCAGAACGTGCTGCTCACCCGTGGTAGCCGCGGCGACGCTTACTTCTCCAACGGCGAGGACATCTGGTACGCCAAGCGTGAGTTCAACATCAAGCTGGTCTCTTCCGTCTGCGCCGGCGACTGCACCCTCGCTGCGTTCCTGCACAAGTGGTACAGGGATCGCGACAACGTCGAGGAGGCCATGAAGCTCGCTATGGCCACCGGCGCCAACGTTGCCGAGTCCGTCGGCATTGGCGACTTTGGTCACGTCGACGAGTACAGCAAGCGCGTTGCTGTCCGCAAGCTCGATCGTCAGTAATCGAAACGCGACATATTCGTGCGCATGCGGCGCCCCGGTTTCGGCCGGGGCGCCTTTTTTGTTCCGTCATGGGGGAGAGATGTTCTGCCGTACTTCATCGCTTCCACACCGTTCGCCGAGTTGTCCTAGCCTTTTACCGATGGGTGGAATATACTTTCATCAACACGTTGCTTCGTGAAAGGAACATTCATGATTTACACGCTCACTGCAAATCCCGCCATTGACTACAACATCGCCTGCGACGGCCTTGCTGCCAACACCGTCACGCGTACTCGCAACGCCGTCTATACGCCCAACGGCAAGGGCCTCAACGTCTCGTTTACGCTTGACCACTACGGTGTCGACACCACGATCCTGGGCTTTTTCGCCGGTTTCTCGGGCGAGTTTATCGTTAAGGGCGCCGAGGCCCTGGGCGTGCCCGTCAAGCCCGTGTGGACCGACGGCATTACGCGCGTCAATGTGTTCCTCAACGCCGGCCCCGACACCGAGTACAACATGGTCAACGCCGGTGCCGCTATCAACGAGGCCAACGAGCAGGAGATGTTTGAGCTCATCGATTCGCTCGATGACATGACCTGCTTGGTCATCAGCGGCTCGCTGCCTCCCAACACTTCCGAGGGCTTCCTGGCCGAGGTCCTGCGCCGCGTCAAGGCTAAGGGGGCCGAGTTCGTCCTCGACATCTCGAGCCATCAGCTGGCAGACCTCATTGCCA
>CATZTY010000137.1 GCA_958424475.1 uncultured Collinsella sp. | reverse complement strand
CGTCGGCCATAATCATGGTGGGGTCGGTGACGAGCGCGCGAGCCGCGGCGACGCGCTGCTGCTGGCCGCCGGACATTTGGTAGGGATACTTGTCGAGCACCTGGCTGATGGACAGGCGCGCTGCCACATCCTGCACGCGGGTCGAGATCTCTGCCGAGTTTGTGCGGGCGATGGTGAGCGGCAGGGCGATGTTCTCGCGTGCCGTGAGCGTATCGAGCAGGTTGGAGTCCTGGAAGATAAAGCCGAGCTCCTCGCGGCGGAACTGCGAAAGCTTAGCCTGCTTCATGCGTGTTACGTCCTGCCCGTTGATGCGGATCGTGCCACTTGTGGCGCTATCGATGGTCGACACGCAGTTGAGCAACGTCGACTTGCCCGAGCCCGAAGCGCCCATGATGCCAACAAATTCGCCGCGGTTGACGGTAAAGCTGACGTCGTTGAGCGCGCGGGTCACGTTGCCCAGCGCTCCATATTCTTTTTCGAGATGCGCGACCTCCAGTACCGGGGTCGCCATGTGCGTGGTTTGCATACCGAGTCCTTTCTTGCGATTAGTCTACGGCATCTATAGTCGCAAGAAGACGAGTCGGCTACTATCGATATGGCTTACGCTTGCCTTACCGTTGTGTAAGGTAGGGGTAGTCTTTTTGGGACGGGGCTTTTTTAGCTACCCCATCCGAAGCCTTCGAAGCATGAGGCCGCATTTGACATAGGGCAGCTAAAAAAGCCCCGTCCCAAAAAGAGTACCCTGCCACTTGTTGATGTTGAGAGAGGACTCCTGTTGAAGACTGTTCATGTTGCCGCTGGGATCATTCGCAAGGATGGATCTGATGAGCTGCTTGCCGTGCAGCGCGGCTATGGCGACATGCAGGGACTTTGGGAGTTCCCCGGTGGCAAGCTCATGCGCGGCGAGACACCCGAAGACGCCGTACGCCGCGAGCTCATGGAAGAGCTGCAGGTCAAAGTCACCAACCTGCGCGATTTTTACACCGTTGAGTATGACTACCCCGATTTTCATCTCTCGATGGAGTGCTACTACTGCTCGCTCGCCGATGAATCCGACGAGCCCCAGAAGCATGACCGTCAGCTTGATATCCGTTGGATTCCGCGCACCTCGCTTGCCACGGTGAAATGGATGCCCGCCGACAAAGGGCTTATCGATGCGCTGATTGAGTTGAAGGAAGATCGGCTTGAGACCAACGGCGCTGTCAACGACGCCGAGGCCACCACGACCGATGAGACCGCCACCAAACCCAAGCGCGCACCTAAGCGCCGTAGCAAAAAACGCCCCAAGCCTGGCCTGCTGGACGGCATCGACACCTCGGACCTCTCCGCTGACGAGCGCGAACTGGTCCGCCGTCGCGCCGCCATCAAAAAGTCCATGAAGGGCAACAAGCGCGCCAACACCAAGCCCGAGCTGCTCGTTCGCCAGCGCCTGCGGGCAGCGGGCCTTACGGGTTATCGCTTGGAATGGAAGGTTCCCGGCAAGCCCGACATCGCCTTCCCCGGCCGCAAGATCGCCATCTTCGTCAACGGTTGCTTTTGGCACCGCTGCCCCAAGTGCAACCCTAGCCAGCCCAAGCGCAACGTTGAGTTTTGGGAGGCAAAGTTCCGTCGCAACGTCGAGCGCGACCGCGCTGCCGTGGCAGCACTCACTCAAATGGGCTGGACGCCTATAACCATCTGGGAATGCGAACTCAAAAAGGACTGCATCGACGCCACCATGGAAAAGGTCATCGAGCAGGTGCGGGCCGCAGCGTCGCAGCGCTAGGAACGAGCCGTCCACACGCCCCACACAGGCGAGTCACATCCGCGCCACAAACCTTAGAAAGCCCTTAAGCTCAAAACCTTTCAAGAGTGTTACTCAATAGCCTTGACCTGCGGTTTCATCGTAACACCAAACCAGGTTAAGCCTTTCTTTAGCGCTTCTTTGAACGGTCCGCTGCATAATACTGCCAACGCACGGGACCTAGCAGTACACCCTGTGCGCAACCTTTTGGTGGACATCGAGGAGGCCGCATAAGCATGCATTCTTCCAATGACGCAGCACAGCAGCCATCCCTAAAACATGCAAACCTTTTCTCCTTCCCCCCGACACAGAGAGACGGCCTCCTCGACTCCCCAACTCCCAAACCCAAACGCTCTGCAGACCAACACCTCAACCTGCAGACATCCTTCGAAAAACTCCAAGCCTCACTAGACCAGGCATTCCCCAACCAAGCTCGGGCATACTAACCCCTCATCAACAAAGAAGCCCTGACGCCCCACCCATTTCCGCCCCAACGCCACAAGGGCGATCGAGCAGGACGGCTTGGGCGGGTCCCCGTACTTAGTTTCCAAAATCATTCCGCAGCGCGAAGGCCCCCGTTGACAACGCTTCGTAGAAGCGAGGCAACGGGGGCCTTCATGCGCGAGGACGTTTTGGAAACTAAGTACGGGGACCCGCCCAAGCCGTCCGGTGGGATCAGAGTACCCTTGCTGTTACTCTGCTTTGCCCACAGAGTTGAGGTTGGTCATGCGAATCTTAACCAGCTCGGTGATCTCACGCATACCCTCCTTGGCCGGCTTCTTGGGATCGAAGCAGGCAGGGTTCTCGGCCATGTAGGCCATGAAGCCCTTGGTGTAGGCCTGACGCAGCTCGGTGGCGTAGTTAACCTTGCAGATGCCGTTCTTCACAGCCTCGGCAACCTGCTCATCGGGCACACCGGAGGTGCCGTGCAGAACCAGCGGCACGTCGACGGCGTCGCGGATGGCCTTGACCACGGACTGCTCGATGTGCGGATCGCTCGTGTACACACCGTGGCTGGTGCCAACGCCAATTGCGAGGGAGGTGCAGCCGGTACGCTCGACGAACTCCTTGGCCTCGGCAGGATCGGTGTAGGGGCTCTCGCCCTCAACCGCGGGACCGTCGTCCTCCTTGCCGCCAACCTTGCCGAGCTCAGCCTCGACGGGCACGCCCATGGCGCGGCCAGCATCGGCGACGGACTTGGTCAGGGCGATGTTGTCCTCGAAGGACTCGTGCGAGCCGTCGATCATGACAGAGGTGTAGCCAGTGCGGAAAGCCTGCATGCAGCGGTCATAGCCGTCGCCGTGATCGAGGTGCAGGGCGACAGGCACGGAAGCGCGCTCGGCGGCAGCCTTGACCATGCCGTAGAAGTAGTCCAGACCAGCGGTCTTGATGGTACCCGGGGTGGTCTGCATGATGACGGGGGACTTGGTCTCCTCGGCAGCGGCCAGAACGGCCATAACAAACTCGAGGTTCTCGACGTTGAAAGCGCCAACAGCGTAGTGGCCGGCCTGAGCGTCCTTGAGCATCTTTTCGGTGGTAACAAGTGCCATGAGCGTTTGCTCCTCTCCCTCGCCCGCATCTGGACATCGGGCGTAGTTGTTCACAAGGCGTTTTACCTTGCGTTTTGCTGCGCTCATTGTATGAAATTCAGCGGCTTTGCACGTGCGAGATATTGAGCCCATGCAGGTCAATACAGCCGTTTTTGAAAAGCAAACGGAAGGAATTGGAGCCAAGCGGGCGTGTTCGATATTGAATTTTGGGCGTTCAGCGTCTTTCTTTTATAGAAAAGATAAGTAATCGAAAGGTGTTTTCTTATCCAAAAAGAAAATGAACGAAAATAGAGTCAACACAATTCCTGCAAATTTGGCCGAGAATGGAGCAGCTATGGCCCATGCAACAACCCGAGCCTTCGCCGATGAGCGTCGTGCCGCCATCATGGAAATGCTCGAGCATAATGCCTCGGTGCAGGTAGCAGAAATCGCCCAAACCTTTGGCGTGTCCTCCGTCACCGCCCGCGCTGACCTGGACGCGCTCGCCGAAGCAGGCAAGCTGCGCCGCACACATGGTGGTGCCGTATCGCTTCACAAGCGCCTGACCGTCTCCACGCAGGATCGCCGCATCAACGTCAACGTCGCCGCCAAGCAGGCCATCGCGCAAAGCGCCATCGAGCTCGTCAACGACGGCGACACGCTGCTCGTCGACTCAGGCACCACCGCGCTCGAGTTCGTCCGGCTCCTCGATCAGCGCGACGGCATC
>CATZTY010000136.1 GCA_958424475.1 uncultured Collinsella sp. | reverse complement strand
AAGGCGGCACCGCCATTACCGCACCCACACGTCCGCTCTCCGATGGCGAGCCGTACTTTCGCCAGCTCACATTCGACGAATGGGACATCCAGTACGCCGACGCCACGTTTATGGCAATGCCAGCGGACGAAGCAGCAAACGACCAGCCCGATACGCACGCTTTTACCGTACAGGCCCATCTGCCGCAGGGCGGGCAGGCAACGTTGCATATCAATAAAGTGATGCCCGCTGCGGACAGTTCATCCGAAACCGTCACGCAGATTGGCCAAGTCAAGGCCAGCGCATCGGGCGCGGATAATCTGGCGACGTTCACGCTCGAAGACAAGTTCCTCGATGCAGCGTCGAGCCTTCTGGAAGAAGGATGCAAGCTGCGCTTTGTCCTCGACTACCAGGGCAAAACCTACACGCTCTCCTCCCCCATGGCCGTTGCTACCGCGCCGGCGGCAAAGGCGGAATCCGGATCGACCACTATCGTCCCCACCACCATGGACCAAGAGATCACTCCGTTTGATTTCCCCGCATCGTTTCCCGGCATCGGCGGCAATAAGTTCACGTGCTGGATGCCCACATTTCCGATCCTCTTCGATTTCTCGTTTGCTGGATACGTGCTGTTTGGCGGAGGATACAAACCAGCCAGCTATATGAACGATTCGGGCAACCCTGATCCGGAATACTGGAAGAAATCGCCGCGCGAGTCGGGCGCCAAGCAGGCAAACCGCTACCTCGACGAGATGGAAGGGAAGTGGAATCAGTACAAGAGTATGAGTGCCGGATCGGGCACCGATCCAAGAAACACCGAGCTCCTTCGCCACCATTGCACGCCGCTGTTCACGATGGATATCGCCACACAGCTGTACGGCTCGCTCGCCTACGATTGGGTGGGCAAAACCTGGGGTAACAACAACGACCCCGCATACGGCAATATTAAGGCCCTCTTCCAGGTAAGAACCGACCTCAATTGGACCGAGCAGTTTACCCTAGGACCGGTGCCGTTTTTCCTAAACGTCAACCCCTGGGTGCTGGCGAAGCTGGCGCTCGCCGTGGGTGCCCACACGCACGGCAGCGGCGCCGCGTTTTTTAAAAACATTTCGCTCGACTATTCCAACACGTCGGGCTCATTCACCATCCAGATCGGGCTTGCCGTCACCTTTGGCGCCGGCGTTGCAGGCGTCGCTTCGTCTGCCGTGCGCGGCGCCGCATCCCTCACGCTGTTCATTGGGTACGAGAAGGCAGATGGACACCAGCTTCCGCGACTGCGCGTAGGTGCAGACGTCGATGTCGATGTGATACTCCAGTTCGTAATGTTCAAGTGGACCACCAAGGCCTGGTCGGGGTCGTGGCCCACACTCCTCGATTCGTGGAATAAGTCGGTGAACAATGGCAGCCAGTATGTACTCCAGCGCTCTGAGCTCGCATTGGGTGGAGATACGCCTTACACGCTGGATGCCTGCTTCGGCTCGGCCGGCAACATTGAGGCGGGCGGCGTGCCGCAATTTATCGCATAGGCCACCATCGTCACCAACGCCGAACTGCTCGCACGCGCCGAGGTTAAGGCCACTGCCGTAAACGCCGCGCCTGTCGTGCGCGATTGGGAGCGGGCGGTCACGCGCATTGAGCTCGAGGCGGATGCAGTAAGCGACGACACGGGACAGATCGAGCATTTCGTCCACGTGCTGATGGAGAACGACGAAAACGCCGCGCCGATGTATGAGTACACCTACATCGGTCAGGCAACGAACACCGTTGCCGACCCGAACGCCAATTCTGCCGGCGTGTCGGAGGACGAGCGTGGCGGCATAAAACCCTCGAGCGACAACGTGCTGTTTTCCGGCGTGCTCAGCGAAGCCCACATGAAGCTAACGATGATTGCCGGCGTGGAGTGCCTATTCCGTATCGCCTCGGTGCGCTACGGCGACAATGGTCGCTCGCGCCTGGTGGTACACACAAAGGCAAACGGGACGTGGTCCGCTCCCACGCCTGTAGACTTTCCCCTTGGGTTTGGCGAGGGCGACGTGGAGCGCGACAGCATATACGATTACGACTTCGACGTAGTGGAATATACGGACGGAAGAGGAAACCAGGACGCCTACGTGCTGCTGGTCTCGGGCGAGCGCCCCGCCGGCGACAACACCCTTTTCGATACGGCGAGCACATCCGGCATACTGTCCGTTGTGCGCCTGCGCATAAGCAACGACGGAGTTCGCGTGATATCGCACACGTCGTGGCGCAGCATCTCGCGCGGCCGCCTTCAGGAGGATGGCTACCATTGCCTGCAGTGCCCACGCATCACGGTGGGCAAGACACTTGTCGACGGGCGCCTGTCGGGCGCTTACCTCCACCGCCGCGGGACCACCGCAGAAAAGGCGCTCGGCAGCGAGGCTGAGGTTGCGCTGGAGTGCTTTACCCTATGGTCGGACGTTTCGGGCGACAGCCTGACGTTCCGCCAAGTTCTCCGCTTTCCGCAAGCACCGTCGAGCATCGAGCTGGGTGAGCCCGAGAATATCAACGGCAAAATGGTGGTGCCCGTTGCATACGAGACCGCAGACGGTTGCGGCTGCGCATCGTACGCCGTGATCGGCCAGTCCATCGCGGGCTGGGGCGTTATGTCGCCAGATGCCACAGTACCCCACGCGGTGCCGTGGCCGCAGCACACGGGCTTTTTGGCAACTGTCAACGAGCAGCTGCAGCATGTTACGTGGACGCGAGGCGCATCGGCATTTGCAACGCAGCCCGTGGGTGCCGCAGGCTGTGGCCCGGCATCGTTTAGCGTAAGCAACAACGGCAGGTGCGTGCTCTATGTAGAGAACACCGATGGCAAGGTGGGACAAACCTACGACGAAGAAGGCAACCCGGTTGCAGTGATGGGCAAGCACTTCCGCATCTTCGCCAGCACCTTGGCGGGCGATCTGTTCACGGAGCCGTTTGTGATGTGCGAGCTGGACCATCCCGTCGATCAGATAACGACATTTTTGACGTCGGGAGGCATGCTCTCCGCGCTCGCCACGCACATTGTGAGCGCGGAGAAGAGCGAGGCAGAGCTGCACGACATCGAAGTGCCCTTGGTGGCGTGTGCCACTCCGACGGGCGCCGTTGCTACCTCGGGCGCGGTGGTGCCCGGAGCAGCAGGCGAATCCTTCATGGTCACGGTGCGAAACGACGGCAACACCTTACTGACCGCCGGCACGATCGATCTGTACCGAGAGGGCTCCAGCCAGCCGTTCTCCAGCGCATCCATCGGATTCGGAGTGAACGCACGCATGGCTTCGATCTACGATCCAGAGCTTGCCGAGGACGCTTCGGCCAACGATATGGCACACGTGAAGTACGCGCTCGAGACGCTGGGCGCACGTTTTGCAACGCACCCGCTGGTAGCCGACAACGGCAACGCCGTGCTGGCACCGGGTTGCACGGCAAAGTTCCGTATGAGCTTCGCCATCCCCGAGAGTTGGAGCGACGAAGTGGGCAAACGCGTAACGCTGTATGCGAAGGCGCGTAATCTGGTGGCGCTCGATCCCGTAACGCTCGAAGAAATTCGACCGGGCGCGAACTCGGCGCTGGGTGCTGTACTGCATGAGCTCCACGTGCCCGACGCGGCATGCGAACGCTCAGAAGTTCAGGTCGGCGTATGCGACAGCGCGGACGCCACAGGGCTTCACGACGCCCCGATGACGGCGGACGGCGATGGTGGCTCAAGTGGCGGCGGTACTGACGAGGGCGGCGGCTCCGGCGGAAGCAGCTCCGGCAGTGGCAAGGACCACGGCAATAACAAGCGCTCCGGAAAAGCGGGCGCGCTTGCGGGCACGGGCGATGCCAACGTTCCCCTCACGGCAGCCGCTGCAGCACTCGCCGCGGCAGGCGCCGGCCTCGTCGCCTACAGTGCCCGCCGCACGGCGCTCGAGATCGACACCGCCAATGAGGCCAATTCGGATAGGCCTCGCTAGCTCCTAGTTACTTTTGTGAGAGACGTCGACTCGGCTCATCGAACATCAAATGGGCTGGTTCTGGATACCCAGAGCCAGCCCATTACGCATTAGATATCGTCAGAG
>CATZTY010000135.1 GCA_958424475.1 uncultured Collinsella sp. | reverse complement strand
TCCGCGTCGGCAGCGCGAAGCAAGTCTTGCCAGGTATCGACGCCATCACCAACCCGTGCGTAGCCGATGGACATCCGCAACAGATACGGAACCTCGGCGCGCGCGAGCTCGTCGTTAATCGCCGAACACAGATCTATGATGTCCTGTTCCGCTGCTGCCTTTTGGAGCACCACGAACTCATCGCCACCATAACGTGCAATAAAGCCACCAGACGCCGAGCAGACTTCTTTGAGCGCAGCGGATATGACCTGAAGAGCGTGGTCGCCCTCCACATGCCCATAGCGATCGTTAATCTGCTTAAAGCCGTCGGCGTCCATCATGAGCAGATACACATCTTCGGCCTGATCCACATTTGAGAAGAGCGACAGCATATAGGTCTCAAAACGGTTGCGATTGTTGAGGCCAGTCAACGGGTCGGTCGAGATGAGTTGCTCCTGGCAGATAATGTAGAGCAGCAACATGCTAATCATTATGCCGACACAAAGGCCAGGCACCGAGTATACGATCTGAAAGGTACCGCCCACCAGGGCCGGAATGGCGAAAAATGCCAAGGTTCGATAGATAGCCTTCGTCTGCAGGCTCTCGACCCTGCGAGATTGCACAAACGCATGCAGGGACATATGTATAACGTAACAGTAGCTGACAATGGGCTGGATCATATAGGCAAAGCCGCGACGATACACGCCCTGCGAATCGATATAGAACAAGGCGTGCGTCCAGTAACTGGTAAAAGCCAGCACGACCACCAGAGCCGTAGGCAACGTTACAAGCACCACCCTATAGCGCGAGGTCACAAGGCGAGAGCCCTGCATCGTCTCGGAATAGATAAACCAAATGAGACACGCGATGGCAAAGAGCGAAAACGAAACCGCGTTGGAAATCCAGTTGGCAGCAATACCCAACGTGCCGTCCGCACCATCCGAAAGCGTCCAGATCATATCGAATAATATGTACGCGGCAGAGGTGTAGCCAAGCATGCTAAACAATAGCTGCAGGGTGCTCGAGAACAAGGAGCGACGACTTCGCGCGGCAAGCCCGATAAGAACAATCATGCATAGCAGGAATATCTCAATCTTGAGTGCCTTAACCACTAGACGCCATCCCTTCAATATCCGAATGGTCAGAATCGCCCAATTCGAATCAGGGCAATAAACACCCCTTTACTCCGCAGGGGTAAAGGGAATCATAGCAAAGCGCCCGAACATCACTGCAAAACAGTTTCTGTTCGGGCGCTCGGACGGCGCGAATTGCACGCCGGAATCAATTATCGGTAACGGCCGTTACTCGCCATCGATGTCGGTCGCGACGGCCTCCTCGATGGCCTCGACACCGGCAGGCGACAGGTCCTCCTTGCCCTGGCAGAACTTCTTGTCGACCCAGCCGGTCAGAATCGGAGCCATGATTGCCGTGATGATAACGGCAGTGGCGATCTGGGCGTACGCGGTGGGCGCAAGCTCGGCGTAGCGCGGCGCGACCTCGGCGAGAGCAACCGGCGTGGTCATAGCCGTGCCGGCGATGGTGGAACAAGCCACGGCAGCCTTGCCGTTACCACCGCACAGGCGCTCGAACGCAAAGGTGATGGGACCGACGACAAACAGCGTGACAAGGCCCAGCAAGATGCCGGAAATACCACCGGCGATGAAGCTCGAAAGGCTCATGGACGCACCGAGCTGAAAACCAATTACAGCGATCGCGGGATTGGCGCCGGGAACCAGCAGGTTCTTGATAAACGGGAACAGGTTGCCCAGAACCATGCCGATAACGAGCGGCAAAATGGAGCCGATGATAGTACCGACAGGGATGTTGGCAAGACCCGAAACACCAAGGACGATCATCGTGACGGCGGGGCCGGCCGTAAAGAACAGGATACCGACGGCGCCCTGCTCGGACTCATCGCCGAACTCGCCCATGATGCCCGTATAGAGCGCCATGTTGCAAAACGTAATGCCGCCGATGATAGACACGGAGCTCAGACCCAGGAAGTTGTCGTTAAAGAAATATGCCACACCCAAGCCAAGGGCGGCCGCAACAACAAGCTTGGGGATCAGTACGACGATGCCGGTCTTGATAGCGCCCGGCGTGGACTTAAAGCTGATGCCGGCACCCACGAAGAGCAGGATCGCAGCGACGATGGTATTGGAGCCGCCGCGGCAGGCAGCCGTAAAGAAGCCGCCGATCTCAAAGACCTGCGGACAGAAAGTGTTGAGCAAAAGGCCAACAATCATGGGATAGATCATGATGTCGCCCGGGATACGCGGTACCTTGAATTTCTTTTGCTCGTTGGCGGTCGCTTCCTGTGCCATGAAACCCCCATTTCCGCTGACGCAGAACAAAAGCCCACGTCACGCTTTGCTACAGTAAAGTTTGACCATGGTACCAGAAAAAGCAGACCGGCTCGGTGAGAAATTCGATTCGTCGACCGGGACGGTAAGCGCGCCCTTTGCTTTTATACAAGACTCAAAACGATATAGAACACGATGCCCGAGACGCAGCACCACAACATCGACTTTGTCTTGATTGCCACCGCCACGACACCGGCAGCCGCAATCCAGGGAATCAAGCCCTGCCACAAGCCGGCGTCGAAAGCGCCAGGGCTTATCAAATCGTTAGCGACCAGCGCCGCAAAGGCGGCGGGCGGAATATAACCCAAGGCCTCGGTAACGCGGGGCGACAGCGTTCTCCCGCGCAACGCAAACGCCGGGGCAATGCGGAAAAATGCGATGGCCGCCCATGACGACAGCCATAGGACCAAAAACTCATTAACGGGCATCGCGAGCACCCCTTCCTTTGGCGAGAGCATCGCACGCAAGCGCCGCGGCAACGCCGACGAGCACGCTTGCCGGCACGGCGATATTCGTCCACCCCAAGAACTTGCATATGGCGACGGACACCGCAGCCAAACCGGCAGCTACGACATTGCCGCGCGACAGTCGCTGCGAAAAGAGCAGGCAGATAAAGAGCGAGGTGCAGACAAAACCCGCAATAGCGGTGGGAACATCGACAACGGCGCCGACGATGGCGCCCGTCGTGCACGAAACGCCCCATGTCGCGATGAGGATCGCGTTGAGCGCAAAGGACTCGCACGGGCCCCAATCCTCCCCTTCAACCAACTTGGCAAGCGAGATGCCATATGCCTCTTCGGTGAGCGTCGCGGCAACGGCCAGCGTCTGACGCTTCGAGGCACCCGTCAGATGCGGCGCAATCGATGCCGAGTAAAGCGCAAAGCGTGAGGAGATTGCGGCGACGCTCGCGACGATCGATGCCGCAGGCACACCTGCCAGCCACAGATTGCAGACCATAAACTGTCCGCTACCCGTCACGAATGTGCTGCTCAGAGCAAAAACCATCCAGGGCTCCATTTCCGTCTGCGCTATAATCATTCCGCACGGCGCGCCTATCGCAACATAGGTAAGCATCACCGGCCAAACGGTTTTAACGATTTTGAGCACCATAGCGTTCCTCGTCCCGACAAGATTTCCGAGCCGCGTTCAACGACGCGACAGAATCATCGTCCGGTGGCAACCGAGTTCACCTACAATTGCCACCGGATCGAAAGACACAGCTTTTTAGGAAGTCATTATGACAGCTATCGATCGGGGCCGGGCGACCGCGGCCTTCAAACGCTATACCGATGCTTACGATGCCGCCAATCCACGTATCGCGCTCAAAATCGAGCATACGTACCACGTTGCCGAGGCATGCGATGCCGTGGCGCGCGAGCAGGGCTGGTCGACAGAGGATATTGACCTGGCCTGGCTTTGCGGCCTGTTACACGATATGGGGCGCTTTGAACAGTTGCGGCGCTGGGACACCTTTAAGGACGCCGAGAGTATGAGCCACGCAGCGTTGGGCGTCGGGGTCCTCTTTGGCGAGAATCCCGCCGATGCACCCGCCGTAACGAGCATCCGCGACTTTATCGATGACCCGGCAGAAGATGGGCTCATCCGAGCGAGCATTGCCTATCACAGCGATTTCCGCCTACCCGCGCAGCTCGACGTGCGCACGCGGAGCTTCTGCGATATCGTGCGCGATGGTGACAAGATCGACATTATGCGCACCATCG
>CATZTY010000134.1 GCA_958424475.1 uncultured Collinsella sp. | reverse complement strand
AGGTTGACGAGCGCCGCGGCCGCAAGTCGCGTCAGTCCTACCAGTATATCGATGTCCTCACCGGTCAGGTCGAGCTGTTCGACCCTGAGAGCGGCGAGCATATCTTTACCCCGCTCGGCAATCAGCTCGAGGAGCATTAACGGTGACCGATCGGTCCCTGACTCTTTCCGCGCCGGCAAAGATTAACCTCTACCTGGGGGTTCATACCGAGCGCGATGACCGCGGCTACCACAGGGTCGATTCCCTGATGGCGGCCGTCGGTCTTTCCGATACCGTGACGGTCACGCCGGCGCAGGCGCTGACCGTCCAGACGGTTCCAGCATCAGATTTTCCCATGCAAAAGAATACGGCGTATCGGGCTGCGGTTGCTATGGCCGAGCATTATGGTTGCGAGGCAAACATCTGCGTGACGATTGAGAAGCGCATTCCATTGTGCGCCGGCTTGGGCGGTCCCTCGACGGATGCGGCCGCGGTCATTGTCGCCTTGGCGGAGCTCTGGGGCATTGATCGCACCGACCCAGCGCTCGACGACATTGCGCGGGGCATCGGTGCTGACGTCCCGTTCTTTTTGCACGCGAGCCCTGCGTTCTACGTAGGTGGGGGAGACGTGCTGGCGACTGAGTACCTCGCGCCGCCCGCGACGCCTGTCGTACTGGTTAAGCCGCGCGAGGCAAGCGTTTCGACAATTGAAGCCTATCGACGTTTTGACGAGGCCCCGGTGCCTTCGGACAAGCCCGGCGCGATAGCTTCTGCCTTGCGTGCTGGTGATGCCGAGACGGCATATGCGCTCATCCATAACAGCCTAGGTGTCATTTCCGCACAGATGGAGCCGCAGATTCAAACGGTTCTCGATTGGCTGCGTAAACAGGACGGAACCGTTGCTGTAGATGTGTGCGGATCGGGTGCCTGCTCGTTTGCCATTTGCGACACCGCTGCCACGGCCGAAAGGCTTGCCGATGCTGCCCAGCAAAATGGCTGGTGGGCCTGCGCGACTGAGCTTATTCCCAACACGGTTCAAATCGACGCGCCAAAGAAATAAAAATTTCTCTAGCACGCGGCGAAAATCTTTGTTACTATAGTCGAGCTAACGGGTTGTGGCTCAGTTTGGTAGAGCACTGCGTTCGGGACGCAGGGGTCGCTGGTTCAAATCCAGTCAACCCGACCAGAGCATGAGGAGGGACCGCTTCTTGCGGTCCCTTTTTTTAGCTATTGTTGTGATACCGCGATACCCGCGGTATACTCATTCGAGCTTGTCTCGCTGTATTGTGGAGGTCTACATGTTTGGACTGAGGGCTCCTGAGCTCATCATTATTCTCGTCGTTGTCCTGATTATCTTCGGGCCCAAGAACCTGCCGAAGCTCGGCAAGTCCCTCGGCTCTACCGTCAAGAATATCCGCGAGGGTATGGAGGGCGACGATAAGGCCGAGACCAAGCAGGCCGAGGAGGTCGTGGTCGAGCAGTCCGAGGAGGACAAGGAGATCGCTGAGCTCGAGGCCAAGCTCGCTGCTGCCAAGAAGAAGCAGGCAGAGGACAGCGACGCGGACGCAGAGTAGTCCCATCCCTTTGGGGTGAGCACCTGACCGGCTTGCCCGCAGGCTAGCCGGTCTTTTTCGTTTTGTTGACAGTTGATTGTTTGATCAGAGTTGGGGAGATATCCGTATGGACGCAAGCCAGATCGTACTGACCGCTGAGGGCCGCCAGAAGCTCGTCGAGGAGCTCGCTTGGCGTGAGGGCGATTACGCCAAGGAGATCGTCGAGGACATCAAGGAAGCCCGCGCGTTCGGCGACCTTTCGGAGAACTCCGAGTACGATGCCGCCAAGGACAAGCAGGCCCAGAATGCTGCTCGTATCGCCGAGATCCAGGCCATCCTCGCCAACGCTCAGGTTGCTGCCACCACGGGCGACCTGACCGTCTCCATCGGTTCCACCGTTTCGCTGATTGATCCCAACGGCGAGGTCATGGAAGTCACGCTCGTCGGTACCACCGAGACCAACTCGCTCGAGCACAAGATTTCCAACGAGTCTCCGGTCGGCCATGCCATCATCGGTCACGGCGAGGGCGACTCCGTCGAGGTCGTTACGCCTTCCGGCAAGACTCGCGTCTACACCATCGCCAAGATCGCACGCTAGACCACGGTCCCGCGTAAAGGTATGTTTTCGCTCCCTGGGACCGAATCCTGGGGAGCGTTTTAGTTTGAGGAGCTAACTTATGGCAGAGAACCAGAACGCCGCAGATCAGGCATCGACGCTCAACGACGAGCGCGCCACCCGCCTAGCCAAGCGCGCCGCCCTGTTCGAGGCGGGCCAGAACCCCTATCCCGAGCACTCTGAGCTTGAGGACTACGTCGCCGATATCGAGGCTAAGTACGCCGAGCTTGCCGATGGCGAGGACACCGAGGACGTCGTGAAGATCGCCGGCCGCGTGGTCGCCAAGCGCGGTCAGGGCAAGATCATGTTCATCGTCGTGCGCGATGCGACTGCCGAGATTCAGCTGTTCTGCCGCATCAACGACATGGACGAGGCCGCCTGGAATACGCTCAAGGCCCTCGACCTGGGCGACATCCTGGGCGTGACCGGCGTGGTCGTGCGCACCCAGCGCGGCCAGCTTTCCGTTGCCCCTAAGAGCGCGACCCTGCTTGCCAAAGCCGTTCGTCCGCTGCCCGAGAAGTTCCACGGTCTTTCCGACAAGGAGACCCGCTACCGCCAGCGCTATGTCGACCTGATCGCCAACGACGACGTTCGCGAGACCTTCCGTAAACGTTCGCAGATTCTCTCCACCTTCCGTCGCTTTATGGAGTCCGACGGCTACATGGAGGTCGAGACCCCCATCCTGCAGACCATCCAGGGCGGTGCTACTGCCAAGCCGTTCATTACCCACTTCAACGCGCTCGATCAGGAGTGCTACCTGCGTATTGCCACCGAGCTGCACCTTAAGCGCTGCATTGTCGGTGGTTTTGAGCGCGTGTTCGAGATCGGCCGCATCTTCCGTAACGAGGGCATGGACCTTACCCACAACCCCGAGTTCACCACGATGGAGGCCTACCGTGCCTTCTCCGACCTCGAGGGCATGAAGGCGCTCGCCCAGGGTGTCATTAAGGCGGCTAACAAGGCCATCGGCAACCCCGAGGTCATCGAGTATCAGGGCCAGACCATCGACCTTTCTGGTGAGTGGGCCAGCCGTCCCATGACCGACATCGTCTCCGACGTGCTCGGCAAGCAGGTCACCATTGACACGCCGGTCGAGGAGCTTGCTGCCGCCGCGCGCGAGAAGGGCCTGGAGATCAAGCCCGAGTGGACTGCTGGCAAGATCATCGCCGAGATTTATGATGAGCTGGGCGAGGACACCATCGTCAACCCCACGTTCGTGTGCGATTACCCCATCGAGGTCAGCCCGCTTGCCAAGCGCTTTGAGGACGACCCGCGCCTGACGCACCGCTTTGAGCTGGTTATTGCCGGTCACGAGTACGCCAACGCGTTCTCTGAGCTCAACGACCCGGTCGACCAGGCCGAGCGCTTTGCCACTCAGATGGCCGAGAAGGCCGGCGGTGACGACGAGGCCATGGGGTACGACGAGGACTACGTGCGCGCCCTCGAGTACGGTATGCCTCCTGCGGGCGGCATCGGCATCGGCATCGACCGCGTGGTCATGCTGCTCACCAACCAGGCTTCTATCCGCGACGTGCTGCTGTTCCCGCACATGAAGCCCGAGAAGGGTTTCCAGTCCGGTGCCGCTGCCGCCAAGGCTGCCGAGGCCGGCAACGCCGCGAGCCCGTTCGTTAAGTCGCTTAAGCCCACGCTCGATTCCTCCAAGATCGCCGTTGAGCCGCTGTTCGAGGAGTTCGTCGACTTCGATACCTTCTCCAAGAGCGACTTCCGTGCCGTGAAGGTCAAGGCATGCGAGGCCGTCAAGAAGTCCAAGAAGCTGCTGAACTTTACGCTCGACGACGGTACCGGTACCGACCGCACCATCCTCTCCGGTATTCACGCTTATTACGAGCCCGAGGACCTGGTCGGCAAGACCTTGCTCGCCATCACCAACCTGCCTCCGCGCAAGATGATGGGTATTCCCAG
>CATZTY010000133.1 GCA_958424475.1 uncultured Collinsella sp. | reverse complement strand
GGAATGTGCGGTTTAGGCGTATGCGTTTTGTGGCCCTGCCGTTCACCGCGTTTTAGCCGCCGTGCCGGGGCCATTTATTTGACAGTTGTTGTGGTTCAACGTACGATAAACACTGTCATTTGCTTTGTGATATGTGCTCATCTGTGATGAGTTTGTTTATATGTTTATCTGTATCCGACCCGCATAAGCTGCGCCCATATTACTCAAATGTCGCGAGCCGTTCGTAAGGACGGTTCGCTTTGTTGTGTAACGAATCCATAAAAAGGAGTGAGCATGCCTATCATCGCAGCGCTCGTTGGCATCGTTTTGGGTGCCATCGCCGCCATTGCCTACATGCGCACCGCCAAGCAGGGTAGTCTTCACGAGGCCGACGAAAAGATCCAGTCGGCACACGCACAGGCTGAGTCCCTGATCGGTGATGCTAAGCGTCAGGCCGAGACCCTCAAAAAAGAGGCTCTGCTCGAGGCTAAAGAGGAGATCATCAAGAACAAGCAGGCCGCCGAGGCCGAGGACAAGCAGCGTAAGAACGAGATTCGTACGCTCGAGAACCGCGTGATGCAGCGCGAGGAATCCCTCGATCGCCGCAATGACGCTCTCGACAAGCGCGAGCATCAGCTGTCCAGCCAGGCCGGTCAGGTCGAGAAGCGCTCCCGTGAGCTTGAGGAGCTCTGCGCAAAGCAGACCTCCGAGCTCGAGCGTATCGCCGACCTTACCCGCGAGGACGCCCACAAGGAGCTCCTCGATAAGGTTCGCGGCGAGGTCACCCACGAGGCTGCCACGATCATTCGCGAGTCCGAGCAGCAGGTTCGCGCCGAGTGCCACAAGACCGCCCAGGAGATTCTGTCCCTGGCGATTCAGCGCTGCGCTGCCGACCACACTGCCGAGGTCACCGTTACCTCCGTGCACATTCCCTCTGATGACCTCAAGGGCCGTATCATCGGTCGCGAGGGTCGCAACATCCGCACCTTCGAGCAGGTTTCCGGCGTCAACCTCGTGATTGACGACACGCCCGAGACCGTCGTTCTTTCGAGCTTCGACCCGGTCCGTCGTGAGACCGCCCGTGTCGCCCTCGAGAACCTCATCGCCGACGGCCGCATTCACCCCGCCCGCATTGAGGAGATGTATCACAAGGCTGCCGACCTGGTTCAGCAGCGCGTGCGCGAGGCTGGCGAGCAGGCTGCCTTCGATACCGGCATTCACGCCCTGCACCCCGAGATCGTCAAGACCCTTGGTGCCCTGCGCTACCGTACTTCGTTTGGTCAGAACGTGCTTCAGCACTCCCTCGAGGTCTCTGATCTGTGCGGCGTGATGGCTTCCGAGCTTGGCCTGGACGTTGTGACCGCCAAGCGCGCCGGCCTGCTTCACGACCTGGGCAAGGCAATTGACCACGACGTCGAGGGCCCGCATGCCGTCATCGGCGCCGAGCTTGCCCGTCGTTATGGCGAGAAGCCTGTTATCGTCCACGCTATCGAGGCTCACCATGCCGATGTCGACCCCAACACGGTGCTCGACGTCCTGGTACAGGCTGCCGATGCCGTCTCCGCTTCTCGCCCCGGTGCCCGTCGCGAGTCTGCTGAGAACTACATCAAGCGCCTTGAGAAGCTCGAGGAGATCGCCAACTCCCATGACGGCGTCGAGCGTACCTATGCCATGCAGGCTGGTCGCGAGGTCCACGTCATGGTTCAGCCGGACAAGATCTCCGATGCCCAGTCCACGGTTCTGGCTCACGATATCGCCCATCAGATCGAGGAAGAGATGGAGTATCCCGGTCAGGTGCGCGTCGTCGTGATTCGCGAGAGCCGCGCTGTCGATATCGCTAAATAACATGAGCGACGCGAACGAGCTCATCTCATTTATCGCGTCGATGTCGGGGGAGGGCAACCTTCGCGTCGAGGAGAACCTTGGCGAGGGGTATGTCCGCCTCCGCGTTTCGGAGGCCGAGCGGCGCCAGGCAAAGCACGACATTCAGCATGTTGAGGATATCGTCATCGAAATGCTCCGTAATGCTCGCGATGCCGGCGCCGACAAGGTCTATCTCGCCACGACCAAGGAAGATGGCGTCCGCACGCTTGTCTTTCTGGATAACGGCTCGGGTGTTCCACAGGATATGCAAGAGCGAATCTTCGATGCTCGCGTTACCTCAAAGCTCGAGAGCATGAAGTTGGACCGTTGGGGCGTTCACGGTCGTGGCATGGCATTGTTTTCGATCAAGCAGAACACCGACGAGGCCCGTGTGGTCACGTCCGGCGTCGATCTTGGTTCAGCCTTTAAGGTGAGCGTTGCGGCCGACCGCCTTAGTGAGCGTGCCGATCAGTCCAGCTGGCCCCAGGCCGTCAAGGATGAGGACGGACGTTATGTCTGTGCTCGCGGTCCGCATAATATTATTCGCGCTGCCTGTGAGTTTGCGCTCGAGGAGCTGCGTGGTTGCGATGTCTATCTTGGTTCTCCGTCTGAGATTGCCGCGACCCTTTATGCTCAGGCGTCAAGTCGGCTCGATACGTCTCGTCTCCTGTTTATTGATGACGAGAGCGAGCTTCCGGTTGTTGATCGTCTAGGCCTTGCCTCTGATGCCGAGGACTTTATCCGTATCTGCTCGGGTTTGGGTCTTGAGATGTCCGAGCGCACGGCCCATCGCATTTTGGCAGGGCAGATTAAGCCCGTTCGCGGTGTGACCGCGCGTCTGCTGCGCGAACGTGATTCGTCCTCGCATGCGCCGGCTCCTGTCGATCTTGCGAAGGATCGTCGCGGGCTACGTATTGCCAAGGATGACATGGCACAGTTTTCGCGTGCTGTGGAGCGGGACTTTAATGACCTTGCCGCCCGGTACTATCTCAACCTTTGCGGCGACCCAAAGATTCGTGTTTCGCGTGATCGAATCACCGTGACCTTCGATCTTGCTAAAGAGGAATAGTGCCTTTACCGAGTCCACTCGGTACGATACAGTTATTGCAGTTAAAACGTACTTTTAAACGCAGGAGTTTCTTCATGGATTGCCTGAAGGTATCAAGCAAATCATCGCCCGCGTCCGTTGCCGGCGCCATCGCCGGCATGGTCAAGGATGGTGTACCCGTCAACATCCAGTGTGTCGGCGCCGGTGCGGTCAACCAGGCCATAAAGGCCGTGGCTATTGCGCGTGGTTTTTTGATTCCAACCGGGTTTGATATTTCCTGCGCGCCCGTGTTCTCCGACATCCTTATTAACGGGGAGTCGCGCACGGCCATCCGTCTCTCTATTTACGTTCACCAGATCAATCGAGCTGCTATGGATAACGTCGTCATGGATGACGTTAAGCCTGTGGCATAGCTTCTGCTTGCCTCGTTTCGCTCCCCATCGTTAGGACTTATGCACATGGACCAGCGTTCCGTACGCGATATTCTTGCCGGTAAAACCTACTTTATCCGCACCTTTGGCTGCCAGATGAATCAGCACGACTCCGAGCGTGTGAGTGGCCTGCTTGATTCGTATGGCTGCCTCATGGCGCTCGATCCCGAGCATGCCGATATCGTTGTGTTCATGACGTGCTGTGTGCGCGAGGCTGCCGATACGCGCCTGTACGGTCAGTGCAATTCCTGCAAAAGCCTGCCGCCTTCGCCTTCGGGCAAGCGTGTGGTTGCCGTTGGTGGTTGCATCGCGCAGCGCGATGGCGAGGGTCTGCTCACCAACGTCGATAACGTCAATGTCATCTTTGGCACGCATTCCATCGCACATGTGGCCGAGCTCATTGCCGAGGCGTTCCTGGACGGCAAGCGTCATATCCGCACCAATGAGCATGAGGATACGGATGCCATGAGTATGCCGTGGCACCGTGAGACGCAGTATCACGCCTGGGTGCCTATCATGACGGGCTGCAATAACTTCTGCACCTACTGCATCGTGCCGTACGTGCGCGGTCGCGAAAAGAGCCGCCCCTTCGAGGAGATTGTCGACGAGGTGACCGGTTTGGTGCGCCAGGGCGTGCGTGAGATTACACTGCTGGGCCAAAACGTTAACTCATATGGCCGCGATTTGTTTGGTAAGCCGCGCTTTGCCGACTTGCTGCGCGCCGTGGGCGATACGGGCGCGGAGCGCATCTTCTTTACGT
>CATZTY010000132.1 GCA_958424475.1 uncultured Collinsella sp. | reverse complement strand
GCGCACCACCGACAACGAGCAGATTAAGGGGATGGCCGCCCAGGTCAAGAACGACCTCGACGCTCTCGGCTTCGATGTGACCATCCAGACCGATACCTCGCCGGCCACCTACGCTGCCATCGACGGCGGCGAGGCCTACGATATCCTCCTTGCCCCTGGCGATCCTTCCTGCTTCGGCGCCGACCCCGACCTGCTGCTCAACTGGTGGTACGGTGACAACGTCTGGATGCAGACCCGTTGCCCGTGGAAGGAGTCCGCTGAGTGGCAGAAACTCCACGGTCTCATGGACGAGGCTCTTGCCGCCGAGGGCGACGAGCAGCAGAAGAAGTGGAACGAGTGCTTCGACATTATTGCCGACAACGCCGTTCTGTACCCCGTTGTCCACGTCAAGACCGTCTCCGCTTCCTGGGACGATCCGTCCACTGCGCCCAACGGCGAGGCCCTCGATGGCTTCAAGGGCATCGGCACGACGAGCATGTCCTTCAGGGGCGTTGCGACCGTCAAGGCGTAAGACTCGCTTGAGTCTGTATGCAGGATGTCGGTCGTTGGGACCGTATCCTCATAGTTGAAACAAAGACCCGGGCGGCAACGATGTCGCTCGGGTCTTGTAATGAGTATCCGTACTCATATACCAGTTGGTCCTACCGACAAAAGAAAGGGGAGAGAACGTGAACAACTTGCTACGTTTGATTGGAAGGCGTCTTGTGGCGCTGCCGATCATGGCATTGGGCGTCACCGTCCTGGTGTTCTTCCTTATGTCGTTCTCCAAGACCGACCCCGCCTACACGGCGTTGGGTGACGGCGCCTCGCCCGAGGCGGTTGCCGAGTACCATGAGAAGTATGGTCTGGACGACCCCTGGCCCGTGCGCTACGTGCGCTATATGGGCGATTTGATCCATGGCGACATGGGCACCTATGGTGCTGCTCGCAACTCCGTTGCCAAGCGCATCTCCACGGCCCTGCCCGTCACGATGCAGCTGACCTTTATCGGTCTTGCTATCGGTGCGGTCGTTTCGTTTTTGCTCGGCGTCATCGCGGCACTGTATCGCGACAAATGGCCGGACCAAGTGATCCGCGTCTTTTCCATCGCCGGCTTGGCAACCCCGTCGTTCTGGCTTGCCGTTCTGTTGATCCTGCTGTTCTCTTCCTACCTTAAGGTGCTCCCGGCATCGGGTGCTCTGCCTCACTTCACCACGAATCCGGTTGGCTATCTGGGACGTATGATCATGCCCGCTATCGCCTTGGCATTTCCGCTGACGGGCCAGATGACTCGTATCGTGCGTACCGCCATGGTCGAGGAGCTCGACAAGGATTATGTCCGTATGGCTCGCGGCGCCGGCGTTCCCGAGAAGGTCGTCGTCGGCATCAACGTTCTTCGCAATGCGCTGATCCCCCCGGTCACCACCCTCGGTCTTAAGATCGGTTACCTCATGGGCGGCGCCGTCGTCATCGAGGTTATCTTCAACCTCCCCGGCATGGGCACCGCGATTCTGCAGGGCGTTCAGGGCAACGAGGCGAACCTGGTTCAGGGCGTCGTTATCGTCGTTGCTCTTGCCTTCATCATCATCAACATCGTGGTTGACATGCTCTACCTGCTCATCAACCCGCGCATCAGGACGGTGTAGATTATGGTAAAGATTCGAGAGAAGCAAACCGAGCAGCTCGAGAAGGCTGCCTCCAAGGGGCTCAAACTCGGTGGCTGGAAGAAGATGACGCTGTCTTCTAAGATTGCCGCCGTCGTGCTGGTGCTGGTCGCCCTGACTGCGATTCTGGCGCCCCTTCTTGCCCCCTATAGCCCGGTCGAGATCTTTACGGCTCGCCAGGCTCCCGGCAACGGATTTATCTTCGGTACCGACGATAAGGGTCGCGACATTCTGTCGCGTATGCTCTACGGTGGTCGTTACTCGCTGATCATCGGCTTTGGCGCCACCGCCATGGCTCTGGTCTGCGGCTCGGTCGTGGGCGCCCTTGCAGCGGTTTCGCGCAAGGCCGTCTCCGAGACGATCATGCGTATCCTGGACATCATCATGTCCATCCCGGGCATCGCCCTCGCGGCCGTCTTCGTCTCCATCCTGGGCAACTCCGTGCCGTCGATCATCTTCGCCATCGGCTTTATGTACACTCCGCAGATTGCCCGTATCGTGCGCGCCAACATCGTGTCCGAGTACGGCGAGGACTATGTCCGCGCGGTCATCGTTTCCGGCGCCAAGGCTCCGTGGATTTTGATCAAGCATGTTCTGCGTAACTGCATCGCCCCGATCATGGTCTTCACCGTTACCCTGGTCGCCGACGCCATCATCTTCGAGGCCTCGCTGACCTTCATCGGCGCTGGTATCCAGGAGCCCACCGCTACCTGGGGCAACATCCTCGCCGACGCCCGCGGCGGCGTGCTCGCCGGCCGTTGGTGGCAGGCGCTGTTCCCGGGTCTGGCCATCATGATCACCTGCCTGGCGCTCAACATCCTGTCCGAGGGCATTACCGACGCCATGGCCGCTGCTCCCTCCGCCGCCCTGGATCCGACCGATTCCTCCAAGCGTCGCGAGGCCGACCTGCTGGTCTCCGACCCCGTTCGAGCCTACAAGGAGCAGGCCCAGTCCCTCTCCGCTCGCCTTGGCGCCCTGCGCGATGTCGAGCTCAAGCGTGACGATCGCCATGTGCCCGACGAGTCTGTTGAACCGATTCTCTCGGTCCGTGACTTCTGCATCCAGTTTGAGCATCACGGTGATATCAACGTCGTCGACCATGTCAACTTTGACGTCCGTCCTGGTCAGACCATGGGCCTGGTGGGCGAGTCCGGTTGCGGTAAGTCCATCACCACGCTGGCCATCATGGGCCTGACCGACGATGACGAGCATCTTTCCGGCGAGGTTCTCTGGGAGGGTCGCGACCTGCTCAAGATGAGCAAGAAGGAGTTGTTCGGCCTGCGCGGTACCGATATCGCTATGGTCTATCAGGACGCCCTGTCCTCGCTTAACCCCTCCATGCTCATCTCTGCCCAGATGAAGCAGCTCACCAAGCGCGGCGGAACCCGCAGCGCCGAGGAGCTCCTGGAGCTCGTCGGCCTCACGAGCTTTCCGGCGGCCAGCGTCAGCGTGTCCTGATCGCTATGGCCCTTACCCGCGACCCCAAGCTGGTCATCTGCGACGAGCCCACGACCGCTCTGGACGTTACCGTCCAGAAGCAGGTCATCAAGCTGCTCAACGATCTTCAGGCCAAGCTCGGCTTTGCCATGATCTTCGTTTCGCACGACCTGGCGCTGGTCGCCGAGGTCGCCCACAACATCACGGTTATGTACGCTGGCCAGGTTATCGAGCAGGCACCCACCAAGGAGCTGCTCACCAACCCGATCCACGAGTACACCCGCGGTCTTCTGGGTTCCGTTCTGTCCATCGAGAGCGGTTCGGGTCGCCTGCACCAGGTGCCCGGCGCCGTTCCGAGCCCGCGCGATTTCCCCAAGGGCGATCGCTTCGCGCCCCGCTCGAGCCATCCGCGTATTGGCTTGGACACCCGTCCGGTCTTCAAGCGCGTGCCTGGCACCGAGCACTTCTATTCCGAGCTCCCCGACGAGGTGCTCAAGGCAAATGGTTTGACCCCTCACGCGGAGGTGATGTAGATGAGCGAGACCGCAGTCAACGGCGTCGAGCCGATCATCTTCCTTGATGACGTCCACGTCACCTTTAGGACCCGTACCGGCTCGATTCTGCACCCCAACCTGGTTCACGCCGTCCAGGGTGTAACGATTAAGCTCATGCCCGGTCAGACGATCGGCATCGTCGGCGAGTCCGGTTGCGGTAAGTCCACCACCGCCAACGTCATGTGCGGCCTGCAGGCCCCCACGAGCGGCAAGGTCTACTTTAAGGGCAAGGACGTTACCAAACGTACCGCCGAGGACCGTCGCCACATGGGTCGCGTCATCTCGGTCGTGTTCCAGAACCCGGCCACGGCGCTCAACCCCCGCATGGTCGTTCGCGAGCAGCTGCTCGACCCCATGCGCGTCCACAACCTGGGTACCGAGGCCGAGCAGGAGAAGCGCGTCAAGGAGCTCCTGGAGCTCACCGGTCTGCCCAGCTCCGCCGCCGAGGTTCTTCCCGGCCAGCTTTCGGGCGGCCAGCGTCAGCGCGTCGCAATTGCCCGTGCCCTGTCGCTGAACCCCG
>CATZTY010000131.1 GCA_958424475.1 uncultured Collinsella sp. | reverse complement strand
GTTGTTCTCGAACAGCATGGTCATGGCCTCGCACCAGCCCACGTTGGGCATGGCGGCGTTGTGGCGCTGAATGATCAGGAAGACCTTAAGGCACTCGAGCATATCGTGGGTGTAGGCGTCGGTACCCATGCACACAGGAATGCCGCGGCGGAAGAATTCGAGCACGGGGGCGCAGCCCACGGCGTTGCCCATATTGGATTCGGGGTTGTTGACGAGCCAGGTGCCGGACTCCTTGACGATATCCATCTCGGCAGGCGTCACGTGGATGCAGTGGCCCAGCATGGTGTCGGGACCCAGCAGGTTGTGCTGCAGCAGGCGCTCGACCGGGCTGATGCCACCGCGGTTGAGGCGGGAATCCCACACGTCGTTCATGCCCTCGCACACGTGGATGTGGAAGCCGGTCAGACCATTGTTGGCCTCGGCCATCTTGTCCATGGTCTCGTCCGACAGCGTAAAGGTGGCATGTCCGCCAAACATGGCGGCGATCATGTGGTTGTCGTTATCGCGACGCTCTTTGGCGGCCCACTGGGCAAACTCGGCGTTCTCGGCAATGGCCTGGTCGCATTTTTCCTGGCCGCGGCGATCAGAGACCTCGTAGCACAGGCACGAACGCATGCCCAGCTCCTGAGCTGCGTCCTTAATGGTGAAGAGGCTTCCCGGGATCTCGCAGAAGCTCGCATGGTGATCGAAGATCGTGGTGACGCCATCGCGGATGGAGTCAAGAATCGTGGCGTAGGCGCTGGCCTTGGTGCCGTCGAGCGTCAGGTTGTCGTCAATCTTCCACCACTGCTGCTCAAGATTCTCCAGGAAGTTGGTGGGGTTGCAGCCCTTAATGGCAAGACCGCGGGCCAGACCCGAGTAGATGTGGGTGTGGCAGTTGATGAGTCCGGGCATGATGAGGTTGCCCTGGGCGTCGACGTACTCGGCATCCGGGTACTTGGCCTTGAGCTCGCACTCGGGGCCCACTTCGACGATCGTGTCTCCGTCAATGGCGACCGCACCGTTTGGAATGAACGGGGTCTGAGCGTTGCGGGTAAAGACGGAACCGTTAGCGACCAGAAGCATGGATGCTCCCTTCAACATCAGAGGCGGGGTTTGACACCTCTGACATGGCGGAGTGCGAAGCGCCGGCCTACACCGGAAACGGGCCCTCTCCCGTCAACGCTTCACCAAAGGGACAAACCCTTTGAAGTGCGGCTTGGCGCCGCATGGCGTCGGCGGACGAGGCGATGCGTCCGCCGACGAATAGCACCGAATTGGTTACTTCTTGCTCTCGGGCAAGACCAGATCCACGGCAGCGTCCTTGGCAGCATCGATGTGCTGAGCCACGACCGGCGTCTGCGGAAGGATCAGGTTAAGGACAATGGCCATGATGGCGGTGGGGGTTACGGCATTGGAGCCGATGACGGTGGACACCCAGGCGGGCATACCCTCGCCGGCAAGGCAACCGCTGGCCATCCAGATACCCAGGCCAAAGACGACGGAGGTGCCGACGATGGTGGTAGTGCGCTGCGTAAGGCCCTCGCGGGTGAACATGCGCACGCCGTTCATGGTGATGGTGCCAAAGACGCCGACGGTCGCGCCGCCGATGACGGGCTGCGGGATAGCGGAAAGGACGGCAGAGAGCTGCGGGAACAGACCGGCGATGGCAAAGACGGCCGCGATGATCACAAAGACCCACTTGTTGACGACCTTGTTGGAGCAGATGATGCCCACGTTCTGGCCAAGGGCGCTGGTGGGAAGACCGCCCAGCAGGCCGCCGACCATAGAGGTGAGGCCCTGGGACACGATAGCGCCGGAGAGCTCGCGCTCGGTGGGCATACGGTCGATGGAACCAAGGCAGGCAGCGGAGACGTCGCCGATAACCTGGATGGCGACCATGGGGAACACGACGGCGAGGGTAATGCAGACCTCGGGATCAAACTCGAGCGCGTAGGGCATGAGCTTGGGAAGGGCGAAGACCTGGGCGGTGGCGACGCTGGAGAAGTCAATCATGCCAAAGGGGATGGAGACGATCATGCCAACGATCATGCCAAAGAACACGGATCCCAGCTTGAGCGTGCCCTTGCCAAAGTTGGCGAGCGCAAAGACCACAGCGAAGGTGATAAGAGCGACGCACCAGGCCTGCGGGGTGCCCCACAGCGACGTACCCATACCGCCGGCCATATACTTGACGGCCGTGGGATACAGCGAAACACCGATGGAGAAGATGACCGTACCGGTCACGACGGGCGGGAACAGCCACTTGATCTTGCTGTAAGCCAGACCAAAGAGGACCGCGACGGCGCCGCCGACGATCTCGCCGCCCAGCAGCGCACCAAAGCTAAAGCCCGAGGCACCCATGGCCTGCAGGGCCGGCAGGAACGCGAACGAAACGCCCATGACGATGGGCAGGCCGCCGCCGATGCGACGGAAGGGGGCGAAGGCCTGAAGGGCCGTGTCGATTGCCGAAAGAATGAGCGCAACCTGGATGATGTCGGTGCTCTGCTGGCTATTAAAGCCGTAGACGCCGGCCATGATGACCGCCGGGGTAATGATGCCGGCAAACGATGCCAGTACGTGCTGAAGGGCACACGGGATCATTTCCTTAACGGGCGGTATGCCTTCGCGAGTGAACAGGGCTTCAGTGCCGTTCGTAACCGTCTCCTGGGTCATTTGACCACCAATCCTCGAAATAGTTGTTTTCGCATCTAACGCTCTATTGTGACGCAGTGCGGGGTTGAGGTTGTGCCTTCGTTGGATATCGTATTAAAGATGATTCTCATTCTCAATAATAATTTTTTGTTATCAGACTATTCTTCAGCTGAAATAACGCATTTCCGCAGGTCAGGAAAGTGTCTAGTCAAAATAACATCTAACTTTTCTTTTGGTCAACCGTTTACCGCTAAATTCCTACCGTTCGTCTGCATTACGTAATGTACCTGCGGATATACGAGATGATGGGCAGCGTGTTACCATGAGAAAAAATTGTTATGAACATTTCCGATTTCACCCAAAGGAGTTGCCCGTGAACGAGACCGTACGTCGCTTTTTGCCGATGGTCGATTTTCTGGAGCAGATACTCGGCAAAAACAGCGAAATCGTGCTGCACGATTTCTCGGATCCCGACCACGCCATCGTCGATATTCGCAACGGCATCGTGAGCGGCCGCAAGGTCGGCGGCCCCGCCACCGATCTGGCGCTCAAGATCATGCACGACCCCAAGTATCGCGACCTGCCGTTTATTACGGGCTACGAGGGGCGCGGTGCCGGCGGCAAGACGTTGGAGTCAGCGACGTACTTTATCCGCGAAAATGACGAGATCGTCGGTATGCTCTGCGTCAACACCGACCTCTCGACCGTGCGCTCCATCAACGCCATGGCGCAGCAGCTCATGGCGTGCTTCGACGCGGCGCCGACGCGCACGGAGCCTGCCCCTATCGAGGTCGAAAGCCTTTCGGAGTCCACACAGGAGCTCATCGACCGCAGCATTGCCGAGTTGCTGAGCGCGCGCGGGCTGGATGTAGCGTCGCTTGGTCAGAGCGACCGCGTGGACGTCATTCGCCACCTCAACGGCAACGGGGTGTTCATGCTCAAGGGCGCCGTGGCCTGCGCCGCCACCGCGCTGGGCATCTCAGAGCCCAGCGTCTACCGCTACCTGCAAAAAGTTCGCAAGGAGGGCTAACGAGCAAAATGGAGCGCGGCTCCACAAGCGATCCGTCACTTGACAAAAGACCCTGCAGCTCGCACGCGTTGCAGGGTCTTTTTGCATGTCATGTTTAGTTGTGGCCAACGACTTAGAGAGCGGCGACGACCTCGATCTCGACCAGACCGCCAGCCGGAAGGTCGGCAACCTGGAAGGCGCTGCGCGCGGGGAACGGGGCCTCGAACTTGGAGGCGTAGATCTCGTTCACGGCGGCGAAGTCGGCGATGTCGGCCAGGTAGACCGTGGTCTTGACGACATCGGCAAAGGTGGCGCCGGCAGCGGTCAGCAGGGCCTCGACGTTGGCGAGGGACTGCTTGGCCTGGGCCTCGACGCCCTCGGGCATCTTGCCAGTTGCGGGGTCGATGCCCAGCTGGCCGGACAGGAACACCATGTTGCCGGTCTGGATACCAGGGGAATACGGGCCGATGGCTGCAGGTGCGTTATCGGAAGACACGACGGTCTTGCTCATGTTTATCT
>CATZTY010000130.1 GCA_958424475.1 uncultured Collinsella sp. | reverse complement strand
CGTCAAACGAGATAGCGTCGTGCGCGCAGATCTTTTCGCAGGCACGGCAGCCAATGCAGTGCTCGGTCGTGACGTTCGGCTTGCCGGCGGCATGCTGCTCCATCTTGCCGGCACGGCTGCCGCCTCCCATGCCCAGGTTCTTCATGGCACCGCCAAAGCCGGCCTGCTCATGGCCCTTAAAGTGGGTGAGGCTGATCACGATATCGGCGTCCATGAGCGCCTGACCGATCTTGGCCTCGTGTACGTACTCGCCGCCCTCGACCGGGACGAGCGCCTCGTCGGTACCCTTGAGGCCGTCGGCGATGATGATCTGGCAACCCGTGGCATACGGGGTAAAGCCGTTCTGATAGGCGGTATCGATGTGCTCGAGCGCGTTTTTGCGGCTACCGACGTAGAGCGTGTTGCAGTCGGTGAGGAAGGGCTTGCCTCCCAGCTCCTTCACGACATCCGCGACGGCGCGGGCGTAGTTGGGGCGCAAAAAGCTCAAATTGCCCAGCTCGCCAAAGTGAATCTTGATGGCGACGAACTTGTTCTCAAAGTCGATCTGCTCAATACCGGCGTGACGGATGAGGCGCTTGAGCTTGTCGAGCTGGCTCTCGCGAGCATGCGTGCGCAGGTTGGTGAAGTACACCTTAGCGGGTGCTGCGGGTGCAGTTGCGGTCATAGATATATCCCCTCGGTCTATATGGCGTTACAGACATAGAGGATGGTACCAGTTAAAGCAGAGTTAAAGTCAAGTATGGCACCTAGTCATTGGGTACTCATTGGGGACATACTCATTGGGGACAGACTTAAATGGCTGAAACCACTCATTGGGGACAGACTTAAATGAGTGCCTCGCCACCTGGCAGCTAAGGACGTTCCTTTCCCGCCGGCAGTTAGGGACAGTCCTCGCCGGCCCGGCCGGCGAGCCGGCGAATCGGTAAAGACTGTCCCCAATGACTAGTCATTTAAGAACGTCCCCAATGACTACTCTTGGACTTTGAGGGCTTCGGCCAGACTGACGCGCTTGATGGAGCGCGTGTGCAGCAGCGCCACGACCAGGTAGGTCGCAAAGCCAATGCCGACGCATGCAGCCATGGACCAAGTGGGCACGTAGATCTCGATATTGCCGTTGTAGGCGAGCAGCATCGAACGGAAGATGGCCGTGAGCGAGCCAATAATGATCGGCAGGCTCAGCACGAGCGACGCCACCACGCACAGCGTAATCGAGCGGATGTACAGATGCGAGATCTCGCTATCGCGATAGCCAAAGACTTTCATGTAGCTAATCGAACGGGCGCTGTGGTCGATCACAGCCTTGGTCAGCAGGTACATAAACAGCAGGAAGATAAACACCGCGAGCCCGACCATCATGCCGATCATTTTGCTCATCATGCCGATGAACTGGTCGCCCACGGCGCGCATGTCGTCGGGCGTGGTGTCGCCGGCAAAGTAACGAGCATCGATGTCGAGCTTCTCGTCGCTCACATAGCCGTTAAAGTAGGCGGCGTCGTTGTCGAACAGCTCGTTAAAGTCATCGATGCTCATGTAGATATTCATGTCCGACTTGGAGCCCCAGGCGGCGTCCCTGCCCTCGTACTCAAGGGAATAATGCTCGCCCTCGTACTTGTCGCCGAGCGTGACCTTCTGGCCCTCGCTCCAGGCAAACTTATCGAGCAGACCGCCGCCAAAGACGACGCGTCCGTCGCCGACGTTGAGGTCTTTCCAGTAGCGCGAATCGGGCGAGATGCCGTAGACGGAAATCGTCTCCTCGCCATTTCCATCGCCGCGGTCGTATTGCAGCTGGTAGACGGCGTATTTCTCGGCCTGCGCGATTGCGCCCGCGCCATTGTCGATCGTATTGACCGGGTGGATATCGTCGTTGTCAGCGTCGATCTTAGAGGCCTTGTCGATCAGGCCGATGGCCTCATCGCGGTCGCAGCCGAGGGCATCGGCAAGATCGTCAAGGCGCGCGTAGAGCGCATCCTTCTTGTCCTGAACCTTGGCAAGCGCGTTCTGCGCTGCGGTCAGGCTCTCGGCAGACGGAGATGCGGTCGCGGCATCGGCTGCCGTCTGCGCCGCATCGGCCGCGTCGTCGAGCTCGTCATCGGCATCCTGAGCGGCAGAAAGCAGCGCGCCGTCAACCGACTGCAAGCGCTCGAGTGCCGACCACTGCTCGCGCTCCTCGGCAGTACCCTCGAGCTCCAGCGGCGCCTTGAGCGTGTACTGGTGCTCGGCGACCAGGCTTGTCTCGAGGTTGTCGGCGTAGTGCGTCATCGTGGGCAGAATCGCCAGGCCAAAGAGCAGCAGCAGCGAGGCAAACGCAATGCCCACGAAGAGCGTGGCGAAGTTGCCCAGGTTGCGCAGGAAGATGCGCAGGCGGAAGCGGGAAACAAAACCCATGCGCTCCGGCAGCTGCAAGCCGCGCTTGGTGCCCGATTTGCCGCTCGCCTCGTGACGAAGGAACTGCAACGGCGTCTTGCCCATTTTGCGAAGCAGACCCACCAGCGTGATGAGGATGAGCGCGACAGCGGGGACCACGGCGCACTTCACAAAGATCTCCCAGCTCCAGTACACCTGGAAGGGCGGCAGGCTGTATGAACCGTAATAGAGGCTGCGCATGGGCTCGGTAAAGAACGCAATGCCGAGAGCGGTGCCCAAAAGAGCCGCGACCACGCCCACGATAGCGGGAAGCGCAAGGTAGTGCAGCACGATCTCGCGTCGACGATAGCCGCTGGCGAGCAGCGTGCCGATGATGGCGCTCTCCTCCTCGATGGTGGCGTCGGTAAGGACCACAAAGACGAACGCCATAATCACGATGATGATGTCGAGCAGCGTCATCCACATCATGGAATCGCCGTCTACGTCGTCGCGCGCGTAGCCAATGCCCTGGTTGGAATCGGCGTCGATCAGATCGTCCACGCGTGCATCGGCGTCGGTCAGTGCCTCGACCATATCTTGCTCGGCGTCGATGCGGTCTGCGGTGGGGAGGTCGCGATCGGTAAAGGTAAAGGAGTAGGTGTAGGCAGGCGCGCCGCCGGCATCCTCGAGCGCGGCAAAGCCGGCATCGGTGACCTCGGCCACGCCATAGGTGATGGTGTTCACCGTAAAGTCCGAATTGTTGAGGAACAGCGCCTGGCTGTCGGGCTGGGTCATGATGCCGCAGATGGTGTAGGCGCGGCCCTCAAGCTCGACCTTATCGCCCACGGCGAGATCGTTGTTGGTGGCGAAGACACGGTCGATTGCCACCTCATCGTCCGTCTTGGGCTCCTTGCCCTCACAGTAGGACGCGATATCGACCTTGGTACGGTGCGCATAGGTGCGCAGCGTACGCTTGGTGCCGTCGTCGCCGGCGGTCTTTTTGATGATGGCGTCGATGGAGAAATTCTTGTAGAGCGTGACGCCGCCGACGTCACTGGCGGCATCCTCGGCAGCCTTGAGCTGGTCCTTGGTGGCCTCGAAGGAAGTGGTCACGCGGCCGTCCTCGATCGTGTACGCATCGCGCATGTCGTCGATAAGGCAGCCGATGGAATGCGCTGCGAGCAAAAAGCCCGAGGTAAGGGCGATGCTTCCGCACATAAGCAAAAAGATGCCCAGGTATTTGCCGATATTGCGGCGCAGCTCGCGCGGAAGACGTTTTGCGAGAGGTGTCATGGCGCCGCCTACCAATCGAGCTCGGCGGCCGCGACGGGCGACTCGTTGAGTTCATCCTCGACAATGCGACCGTCGCGCAGGCGCAGCACGCGGTTAGCCATGCGGGCGATGGCGGCGTTGTGCGTGACGATGATGATGGTGCAGCCGTAGGTGCGGTTGACATCCTCCATGAGCTGCAAGATTTCCTTGGACGTCTTGTAGTCAAGCGCGCCCGTGGGCTCGTCGCACAGCAGCAGGCCCGGGTTTTTGACGAGCGCGCGGCCGATGGCGCAGCGCTGCTGTTGGCCACCCGAGACCTGGCGCGGGAACTTGTTGCGGTGCTCGTAGAGGCCCAGCGAGCGCAGCAGGTCGTCGACATTGAGCGGGTTTTTGGACAGGTGCGCCGTGACCTCAATGTTTTCCTTGATGGTGAGGTCGGGCACCAGGTTGTAGAACTGAAAGACAAAGCCCAGCTCGCGGCGGCGGTACTCACCCAGGTCGGCGGGCTTGAGCACCGTGAGGTCGCAGCCGTCCACCAGAATAGAGCCGGCGTCGGCA
>CATZTY010000129.1 GCA_958424475.1 uncultured Collinsella sp. | reverse complement strand
CGAGGAGCTCATCTTTGGCGAGATGACGACCGGTGCCGCCAACGATATCGAGCAGGCCACCAAGCTCGCCCGCAATATGGTGACTCGCTTTGGTATGTCTGACGAGTTTGGCATGATGGCGCTCGGTACCGTGCAGAACGCGTATCTCAACCAGGACACGTCGCTCACTTGCGCCCCCGGTACGGCCGAGCGTGTGGATGCGATTGTCGCTAAGCTGATCGAGGACGCGCACGATCGCGCTCTGCAGATCCTCAAGGAGAACAAGTTCAAGCTCCATGAGCTGGCTCGTTATCTGTACAAGAAGGAGACCATCACGGGCGAGGAGTTCATGAACCTCCTCACGCGTGAGAATCCGCTGATGCCCAAGCAGCAGTAAAGCCGCGGCCGAGCCAGTAAACGCCGACGCCCCATTTGAGCAGCTTTCTCAAATGGGGCGTTTTGCTTGAGAGGGATGGAAATGAAGATCGTGGTGAGCGCCTGCTTGATGGGCGAGAGCTGCAAGTATAACGGGCTCGACAACTACCATCGCGAGTTGGTCGAGGCCTGCGAGCGTACAGGGACCGAGGTCCTCTTGGTTTGCCCTGAGGTCTTTGGGGGCCTGCCCACGCCGCGCAAGCCGTCCGAGATTGTGAACGGAGAGGTTCGTACCTGCGAGGGCATCTCGGTCGATCGCGAATTTCGCCTGGGTGCCTAACGAGCGCTCGATATGTGCGAGCAGGCGGGCGGGCCGGAAGAGATCGCCGCGTGCATCCTGCAGGACCGTAGTCCCTCGTGCGGCGCGGGTCGCATCTACGACGGAACATTCAGCGGCACCCTTACGGCGGGCAACGGCGTCTTCGTTGATTTACTGCTCCGCCACGGCTACCGCGTTATCCCGGCAAGCGAATTTGACTCGAGCATGTTACGTCAATAAAAAACCGCCACAAAGGTACTGTCCCCTTTGTGGCGGTTTTGGTCGGTTAGGCCAGGATAGAGTGGCCGTAGGCGTTGGCTGCCTTGATGGCGGCGGCGAATTTCTCGTCGGTGAAGGGCTCGGGGTTTCCCTGCTTCCACTCGTTGGTGGCGTGCGCGTACTCGCACAGGGCAGGGATGTCGGCCTCGGAAAGCCCGACCTGCTCAAGCGTCACGGGCAGGCCCATCTGCTTGTTAAAGGCGGCGTAGCACTCAAGGTTCTCGGTATCGCCAGTATAGGCAAACAGCACGAGCACGCCCAGGCTTACGACCTCGCCGTGCAGATAGGTTCCCTCGCGCGGAATGCTGCACGTCGCATTGTAGAACGCGTGTGCCACGCTCGAGTTGTAGTAGTAATCGTTTTGGTTGGTCAGGTTGGAGACGTAGCCCGTGTTGACCACGATGTCGAGCGCGATCCGCTTGACGGCCTCGGTCGACTGATCCTGGCGCACGTCCTCAAGACCCTGCACGCCATAGGTAAACAGCGGCTCGGAGCAGGTGTGGGCGAGCGCCAGGCCAAGACCGGCGGTGTGCTCCAAGTTGCCGGCGCTCGTGGCGTACTCGACTTCGGGCTGCTTGGACAGGGCATCGCCCACGCCGGCCCAGAAGTACTCCGCCGGAGCCTCGGCGATGATCTTGGGATTGATGAAGATGTGCGCGGGGCGGTTGGGGTACGAATAGCCCTCGAGCGAGCCGTCGTCGTTGTAGACAACGGCAATGGCGGTCGCGGCCGAGCAGTTGGAGCAGATCGTCGGCACGGTAAAGACGATCTTCTTGAGCTCGATGGCCGCCGTCTTGACGGTATCGAGCGCCTTACCGCCGCCACAGGCAATGAGCACGTCGGCTTCCTGGCAGGCAGGGGAGTTTACGACCTTGGCGATATTGGCGCGCGTACTGTTGGTACCGTAGACGCGCGTCTCCAGAATCTCGACGTCGGTACCTGCCAGCGCAGCTTCGATACCGGGAAGTGCTGCGGCAAGTGCTCGCTTACCACCGATGATGGCGACCTTGGTCGCTCCGTATTCGGCCAGCGCGCCGGGCAGCTCGTCAAAGCAATCCTCGCCGACGGTGTAGTCGCTCATTCCAATCGTGCGCATAGCAACCTTCTTTCGTTCGATAGAGTGCTTTCAGGTATTTTGCTCCTAGAGAAGGGCTGTAATAGCGAGAAATTTCGAACGTATAAAACCAGTGTTGAGGGTTTTTCGCCGGCGCGGAACGTGCTAGCATACTCCGCATAAGCGTTGATGGGGACGAGTAGTCGGCCGTCCGCATGCTACAGAGAGCGGGGAGCGCTGAGAACCCGTGCATGCGACCGATGAAAATCACCCCGGAGCTGCGGTCCCAACGGACGTGCCGCGCAGGCTCGTCTTAGTAGACATCGCCGAGATGGTCGTCGATACAGGCCAGCCGAGTAACGGATGCGAGCGCGCGAATACGCGGGCGAGGGCATCTAAGCTGGGTGGTTAAGCGAAGAGCTTTTGCGGGCGTACAGTTCGTTTCGTGGCGCTTCGTCCCAGCTTGTAGGGACGGGCGCTTTTTTGGTGCCCAACGGGCGTGCGCGCCCACGATATGAAAGGGGTACCGTGGCAAACGAGTACAAGCAGACGATGAATCTGCCCAAAACCGGTTTTCCCATGCGTGCCGGTCTTTCCAAGTCCGAGCCCAAGCGACTCAAGGACTGGCAGGACAACAAGGTCTACGAGCAGGTTCTGAAGAAGAACGAGGGTCATAAGAAGTTCGTGCTGCACGACGGTCCTCCGTACGCCAACGGCCCGATCCACATCGGCCACGCCATGAACAAGATCTCCAAGGACATGATCAACCGCTACTGGACGATGCAGGGTTATGAGGTTCCTTATGTCCCCGGTTGGGACTGCCACGGCCAGCCGATCGAGCACAAGGTCGAGGAGAAGCTCGGCACCGAGAAGTTCAACCAGACCCCCACGGCCAAGATTCGTGAGCTCTGCAACGAGTTCGCTGTCGAGAACATCGAGCTCCAGAAGGCCGGCTTCCGTCGTCTGGGCGTGCTCGGCGACTGGGACAACCCCTATCTGACGCTCTATCACCAGCATGATGCTGCCGATATCGAGGTCTTTAAGGCCATGTTCGATAAGGGCATGATCTATCGCGGCCACAAGCCGGTTCACTGGTGCAAGCACTGCCACACCGCGCTGGCCGAGGCCGAGATCGAGTACTCCGACGAGACGAGCCCGTCCATCTTCGTGCGCTTTGAGATGACCTCCAAGCCCGCCGGCCTCGAGAACTTCGATGGCCCGGTCGACTTTATCATCTGGACGACCACGCCGTGGACCATCCCCTCCGACCAGGCCGTTTCCCTTAAGCCCGGCGCCGCCTATGTCGCCGTTGAGCACGATGGCCGTGCCGAGGTCATGCTTGAGGACCTGGCTCCCAAGTGCTGCGAGGAGTTTGGCTGGGAGTACACCCCGGTTATGGTCGACGGAAAGCCCTACGTGGTTCCCGCCGAGACCTTCCACCACATCCACTACAAGCAGCCGATCTTTGACGGCGTTGAGGGCGTGGCGCTGCTGGCCGATTACGTCGGTGTCGATGACGGTACCGGTATCGTCCACAACTCGCCCGGTCACGGCGTCGATGACTACTTCGCGTGCCTCAAGGAGGGCATCACCGACATCTGCATGCCGGTCGATGACGACGGCAAGTTCTACACCGGCGAGGAGTTTGGCACCGGCGGCCCCTTCAGCGGCATGGATACCGACGAGGCCAACCCGCACATCATCGAGTTCCTGCGCGAGCGCGGTACCCTGGTCCTCGAGAAGAAGATTACGCACAGCTATCCGCACTGCTGGCGCTGCAAGCACCCGGTGCTCTTCCGTGCTACCGACCAGTGGTTTGTCTCGATGGACAAGACCGGCTTGCGTGAGCAGGCTGGCAAGGAGGTTCGCGAGAACGTCAAGTGGTATCCGGCTCACGCCGCCAACCGCATCGGCGCCATGGTCGAGCAGCGTCCCGACTGGTGCATCAGCCGTCAGCGCAACTGGGGCGTGCCTATCCCCAGCTACACTTGCGCCGACTGCGGCGAGAAGGTTATGAACGACGCCACGCTCGACGCCGTCATCAAGCTCTTCAACGAGAAGGGCTCCGACGCCTGGTTCACCGACGCTCCCGAGAGCTACCTGGGCGAGGCCTGCGTCTGCCCCAAGTGCGGCGGCCATCACCTCAAGGCCGATAAGGACATCCTCGACGTGTGGTG
>CATZTY010000128.1 GCA_958424475.1 uncultured Collinsella sp. | reverse complement strand
AAGAGGATTTGATCGCGAATCTCTTCCATTCGTTGCTTGAAAGCGGCCGCCTTGCTGACTTCCTCCCCGTCGGGAGTAGGAATGGTTTCCTCATTGAGGCGCTCGTTGAATTCCTTGAGCATCCTCCCCAATAAGCTCCACTGGCTAGACGCTGGGTTGTCGAGAATGCGCCTATCTGGGCCAATTGAGGCTGAGACATAGCGGCTGCGCGTCTCGTCGGTAATATATCCGCCGTTATAGTTCAGCCCATGCTTTTCATTCCCACGATAGTCGTGCCATGTCGAATCGAATGACAGACAATTGCCGTCGTCAAAACGTAGCTCTATACCCAGAGGCAGCTCTTCGTCGCCCTTATAGAAATCCCAACGCTCAAGGCGATTGGCGGTCGGAAAGGACGGACCGAGTAGGAACTCCATCGAGGCCAGGATGTTGCTCTTGCCAACGTTGTTGGCGCCGATGAACACGTTGATTCGCGGAGACAACTCGAGCTCAAGATGCTTGACGCTTCGGTAGTTGTTTACCGTCAGTTTGCTGATCTTCACTCTGCAGCTCACCTGCCATTCTCGATGTCGACAATCTGCCTCTTGAGTTCCTTCGCCTGTTCGAAAAGCGCGTTCTTCCGAGCAAATTGCCTTTCCTTGCGGCCACGGGCTTCCACCTTGGCAAGCTCCGCGTGAAGAGCCTCGAGCCTCGCGTCGGCCTCGAATCGCTCCTCGACGGTCTCGGATTCGTTGCCGGAATCGCCGTAGGCAATCTGCGAGGCCAGAGAGTCCCAGACCTCGTCCATGTCCGTCGCGTTCACGTCAAGCCTGAGGGCAGAGGCGTCTTGCCATGCGCCGACCACAAGGGACTTGAGCATGACCGCCATGCACGCCTCGGTGCCATAGGTGCACACAAACAGGAGCTTGTGCGGGTTCGCATTGGCCACGCAGGCGAGCACGTCCTCGGGCACGCGGTGAGCCTTCAGAGCAACCTCGAGCACCAGCACCTCATCGACACGCTCTCCTGATGCGATGCCCGTTGTGGCGGTCTTAACTGAGTTCGCAACGGTGAAGCGCTCCACGTCATCCACGAACGACTGGCGCAGGGCGGGGCCAACCTTAAGGTGACCGTAGAAAGTCTCCTTGGGGATACGCCTTCCCACTTCGGTCGTGCTCGGAAGCCCTAGCATCTGGGCCTCACCACCAAAAAGCACACGAGCTCGAAGTCATCGAGTCCCTCGATGTCGTTCTCCAGAAAGCCCGTCGTGCCGTCGGTGAAGAAGCTGTCGACGTCGGACTCCTGCTTGGAGTCCACGATCGACGCCACCGCGTCACGCAAGAGCCCAGCCTCGCGGCGCATGTCACGGCCGTTCTTGGTCTCGCGGTTGTAGGTGCGGCAAAGCGCCATGTCGGGCTCGGACTTGCCGCGGCACAAAAGGCGCATGTCGTCGAGCACCGCCTTGGGCTCCAGGTGTCCGCGAACAACGGATCCGTCGGATCCCATGCGAACCACATAGAACGGGTGCAGGTGGTTTCTGCCGTCGCGGTCAACCTTAGTGTTCACGTTCCTCAGCACAAAGATGACGCCAGGCTCATCACCCTCCACGACGGCGTTGATGCCCGAGGGAAGCCGATCGATACTGGGGTTATCGCGGTAGTAGCCCACAAGGTCCATACGGAACTCATTGAGTCCCAGGTCGGTGATGGACACGCCACCCGAAACGTCCTCCAGGTCAATGACCTCGTTATGCATCTGCTCGAGCTGCTGACGACGGTACTCAAGGTCTCCTGTCTCCTCGGCGTTGATGTAGTCATCGTCACCCGTGGAGGTCATCACGGTTATGCGCATGCGCTCCTCAACACGCGCCTTGAGCTTTATGTACTCGTCCAGCTCAACGTCCGGCCAGTAGTTCACGAGTTGAATGCAAGCGTTCTTGGAGCCGATGCGGTCCACGCGGCCAAAGCGCTGCACGATGCGCACGGGGTTCCAATGGATGTCATAGTTCACAAGGTAGTCGCAGTCCTGGAGGTTCTGTCCCTCGGAGATGCAGTCGGTGGCGATCACGATGTCCACGTCGCAGCCGCAGAGCTGCGGAGCTACCATGTCTCGCTCCTTGGACACGGGCGAGAAGCAGGCAAGAATCTCTGGCATACGAGGCGGCACGACGCCGATGGTGCAGGCGCAGCCGTCTCCGGTAATCTTTGCGCACGCAAGGCCGAGCTCGCGCGCCGCAAATTCAGAGACGTTCTCATAGAGGTAGTCGGCGGTGTCCGAGAACGCGGTGAACACGAGCACCTTACGATTGCCTGGGTTGATGGGGCTCTTTACCTTCTCGCGAATCTGCTCGCACAGTTCGATGAGCTTGTCATCGTGGGCAGGGTCGATGTCGCGGACCATGGCAATGAGGACCTCAATGACGTCCACGTCCGCCTTGATATCGCGCTCCCAGCTCATCCAGTCCATATCCTCGATGAGGATCTTCGTGGCGCCGCCCACCTCGAAGCCGCTCTCGTCGTCGGGGTCGAAGTCGAACCCGCCCGGCAGGTCGCCGTCGGCCACACTGGCCCCAGTCGCTAGACCGCTGCGGTAGTCGTCTATGGTCTCGAGGACGGCGTTCATGGCGGCGAGCACGCGCTCGAGCGTCAGGCGGAACGAGCGCACCGAGCTCTCCAGGCGCTTGAGCAGGTTCGTCGTCATGAGTCGGCGCACGCCCGTCTCGCGGCCGCCCAGCGTGAGGTTTCCGCCGCCGCCCATCTTCGCGTACTTCTCCATCTTGCTGGGGTGCAAGTACGAGCTCGGCATGTACACGGCGAGCACGAGGGAGTCCAGCTCCTCGTATATCTCGCGGTAGTTGATCGCGTTCGTCAGCGTCGAGAGCTTGGGGCGCTTCGATATCGGCGACAGGCGCTTCGGGAAGGGCCCGATGGCACTCATGTCGTAGTAGCGCTGGATGTGCTTGCGACTGCGCGCCACGGTCACCTGGTCGAGCACCTCGAAGAAGTCGTAGTCGAGCATGTCGGTGAGGGCGTGGGTCGTCCGCTGCTCGCCGGGCAGCTTCGACCAGCGGGCGTAGACGGTCTGCGCGTTGCGGAACACCGTCTCGATGTCGTTCTCAAGGCGCAGCTTCTCCGACCAGCCGGTGGGGTCGCCCCAGTATGCCAGGGCGAGTTGGTTGCGCAGGTCGCGGAAGCGGTTGTTCACGGGCGTGGCGGACAACATCAGCACCTTGGTCTTCACGCCCTGCTTGATGACCTTCTCCATGAGCAGCTGGTAGCGGTTCATCCTGTCTTCCGACGCCGAGTCGCCGCCGTTTCGGAAGTTGTGGCTCTCGTCGATGACAACGAGCCCGTACGCGCCCCAGTTCAGGCGGTCGAGCGGCAGGCCCGTCTCCGACGTGCCGCGCGTGCGCGAGAGGTCGGTGTGGTAGAGCACGTCGTACTGCAGGCGGTCGCCCGCGATGGGGTTGTTCACGACGTTCGAGTTGTAGGTGATCCAGTTGTCGCGCAGCTTCTTGGGGCACAGCACGAGCACGTCCTTGTTGCGGCTCTCGTAGTACTTAATCACGGCGAGGGCGGTGAACGTCTTGCCCAGGCCCACGGAATCGGCCAGGATGCAGCCGTTGTAGGTCTCGAGCTTGTTGATGATGGCGAGTGCCGCGTCCTTCTGGAAGTCGTAGAGCTTGTTCCAGATGAGGCTGTCGCGGAAGCCCAGCCCCTCGTTGGGCAGCACGTCCTCGGAGACGTCGTCCAGGAACTCGCTGAATATGCGGTAGAGCGCCATGTAATAGATGAGCTCGGGCGCGTTCTCCTGGTACATGGCCGTGATGCCGTCGATGACGGCGTCGGTGACGTCGTGGAGCTCGCCGGAGTTCCAGGCGTCGTCGAACTGCTTGAGCAAGGCGCGCGACTGGGAGGCGTCCAGGCGCATGGTCACGTCGGGGACGTTCGCGGAGTTGTCGCAGCCGAGCTTGCGCGTGGTGAAGCCGTCGAAGGGCATGTAGGCTACGTTGTCGTCCGTCTTGTCGATGTCCATGAAGCCGCTCATGCGCCCCTCGCCCTCGAAGGAGCGGAAGCGCGCCTTGCGGCGGATCCAGTCGGCGCACTCGGTCGCGACGGCCTTTTGCGTGAGCTCGTTGCGCAGCTTGATCTCGAAGTCGGTGCCGCAAAGGCCCTGCTCGCGAGAAAGGCGCGGGATGTAGAACTC
>CATZTY010000127.1 GCA_958424475.1 uncultured Collinsella sp. | reverse complement strand
CAGGAACGACGATCAGCAGGCCAAACAGACCGGAAACGCCCTGAGAAACCGTGCCGATGTGAAGCAGCGCCGCGAGCGCGCCGCCAAATCCGGCACCCAGGCAGGCCGTCACAAACGGACGAACGAGCGGCAGCGTAACAGCATACATCAGAGGCTCGCCCACACCCAGGATTCCAACGGGAATGGACTCTGCGACGTACTTCTTGAGCTTGGCGTTCTTGGTCTTAAAGTACAGCGCCAAACCGGCACCGACCTGGCCGCCGCCAGCCATCATAAGGATGGGAAGCAGGTAATTGATACCCTTGGTAGCGCCGTCGGGATCGTTGAGCATAGCGTGGATCGGCGTGAGCGCCTGATGCAGGCCGACGGAAACCAGCGGCAAGAAGCCTGCCGACAGGATATAGCCGCCCAGGACGCCCAGCTTCTCGAAGATAAAGGTCAAAACGCTAAAGATGGCAGTCGTCAGCCATGCACCAACCGGCTGGATGACGAGCATCAGAGCAAAGGCGCCGATGATGAGCACCAGCAGCGGGGACAAGAACGTGTCGAGTGCGTTGGGCATAACCTTGCGAATCTGACGCTCCATCCAGGCAAAAAATGCGCCAGCGATGAGAGCCGCGATCATGCCGCCCGCTGCGGGGTTGTACTGCGCATTGGTGAGCGGCAGCAGAATGGCAGTGGCTGGATCAGCCGCGCCAGGCGCAAGCAGGGGCATGGCACTGTTGGCGATACACATCATGCCGGCGATGCCGCCCAGCGCAGCGGAGCCACCAAACTCACGCGCCGCGTTATAGCCCACCAAGATAGGCAGATAGGCAAACAGGGCCCAGCCCATGGAACGAATGCCCTGGTACCACCACTCGCCTGCAAGCGCGCCTGCCGTCGAAACGTTAATGACGTTGCAGATACCGTTGATGAGGCCAGCCGCAATGATGCCGGGAAGCAGGGCGACGAAGACATTGGAAATCTTCTTGAGGAAGGCCTGAACCGGCTTGGACTCGTACTTGGCCTTCTGCGCGGCCTTGTTTGTGGCCGCAGCGTCAACCACGCTCTCGTCAGCAACGCCTTTCGCAAGGCCGGTGAGCTTGGAGAACTCCTCGAGCACCTTATTCACCTTGCCCGGACCCAGCACGATCTGCATCGTGTCGTCCTCGACCAGGCCCATCACGCCGTCGAGTGCCTTAATGCCCTCCGTGTCGACGTTGCCCGTGTCTTTGACGGTCACGCGCAGGCGCGTCATGCACGCCGCGTTTGCGAGCACGTTGTCTTTACCGCCCAAAAGGTCCAGCAGCTTTTGAGCCAGCTCTTTGTTCGTCATAACTCCTCCTTGTATTGGGTATCTCGTCTGGATGTCATATCAGCTCGCGCCGAGCACCTATTGGGCATCGGCATTGCTCTTCTCATGGCCACTCACCGCAGCACGGACATGGCCACGCGCCCGCTCAAGAGCTACCGCAGCCTGCTCGGCATCGCAGTCCAGCAGTACCGAGACAATAGCGGTTTTTACGTGGCCGCCGGCATCTGCAAGCGCCTGAACGGCGCGCTCGCGCGTGCAGCCGGTCGCTTCCATCACGATGTTCTGGCCGCGCACCACCAACTTCTCGTTCGTCTGCTGCACATCGACCATCAGGTTTTGGTATACCTTGCCGATCTTGACCATGGCACCGGTCGAAATCATGTTGAGAATGAGCTTTTGAACCGTTCCCGCCTTGAGCCTCGTTGAGCCGGTCAGCACCTCGGGACCGGGCACGGGCTCAATGGCAAGATCTGCGCTCTCCCCGATCTTCGACCCTTGGTTGCAGGCAATTGCAATGGTCTTGCACCCAGTTGCCTTGGCGTACGCAAGGCCGCCCACCACATAAGGAGTACGGCCGCTTGCCGCCAGGCCAACGACAAGATCCTTGTCCGAGAGTCCACGCTCTCGCAGGTCGTTCGCGCCAAGCTCATCGCTGTCTTCGGCACCTTCGACAGCCTTGATAAACGCCGTCTCGCCTCCGGCAATGAGCCCGACAATCAGATCGGGTGACACGCCAAACGTGGGCGGACACTCCGAAGCGTCGAGTACGCCCAGACGACCGCTGGTGCCTGCGCCCATGTAAAAGACGCGCCCGCCGCGCTCGAGTGCCTCAGCAGCCCAGTCGATTGCTGTGGCAACCTGGGGCAACACTTTCGTGACCGACTGGACGGCACGAAGATCCTCATCGTTCATCGTCGTGACGATTTGCAGCGATGTCATCGTATCGAGGTCCATTGACCTTTGATTACGCTGTTCGGTCGTGAATTTTGTTAAATCGAGCATTTCATTCACCTCATCTTTCCTGTTTCTCGATGTAGTTTTGCTTAATGACATGCGTCGCCCGTTCGTAGTCGCTGGCAACGTAAGCAGCGTACAGGGCATCGACAACCATAAGCTGGGCCATACGCGAAGCCATGGCACCGCTGCGGACCAAGGGTTCACTCGCAGCGACGCCGAGCACGGCATCGGCCATGGTGGCAAGCTTGGATGATCCATCTACTTTGGTAACGGCCACGACGGGACAGTTGTGACGTTGAGCCTCGGCGGTGCAGTCCAGCACCTCTTGCGTCAAGCCCGAGTAGCTAAAGGCGATTGCCATATCGCCCTCATGCATGTTCTTGGCACATAAGAGCTGATCATGCCAGTCGTCGTACAGATGGCACTCTTTGTCGACACGCATGAGCTTTTGCGCCAGGTCGTGCGCGACCAAACGAGAAGCACCAATACCGAACAGATTGACCGCGCGTGCCCGCTTAAGACGGGCCGCGCATCGCTCCAAGACGGTGTAATCGAGCGTTCGCGCCGTCGCCTCAATCGTGCGCACGTTGCTTTTCATCACCTTCCCCACGATACGTTCGACGCTGTCATCCATGGAGATGTCCTCGAGGGCTACGTCTTTCTTGTCACCTAAGAGCGCCAGCTCGGCAATCAGTTCGCGCTGGAACTCCTTGTAGCCCGCAAAACCCAAACGCTTGCAAAAGCGCAAAATGCTCGAGGGCGAGGAGAACGTGACATCGGCAAGACCGCGGACGGACAGCCCGACCACCTCGTGCGGATGAGCGCTTACATATGCGATGACATTGCGTTCCGCCGGGCTCGCGCTGAGCTCACGCTCGCGAAGCCGCAAAAGCAATCCGTTTGCCATCTCAAACACCTCCGTTGAGAAGAATTAAAGACCAACGAACGATTCGTACCGGATACAAACAGCTTTTGCGGTACATTGTGCCGCATCGTGGCGCACAAAGGGCGAGCGTTCTACCGCTCGCCCCTCAAATCCGACCGCTCGGAAATACGCGCGACACAAAATAATTCAACGAGGTCGCATTATCAGAAACGGGTTTGCTACCGGCTAGCGCCTCGCATGGGCGCCGATCGGCCGAGTCGCATGGCGCACCAACGCCGCTGCCAGCAATACCAACAGCATGGCGGTGACATAGCCCGCAGCATCGAATCCTAAATCGATAACGTCGAAATGCCTGCCGGGAACAAAGATCTTATGCACCTGATCGCCAACGGAGCAGGCGGCGCAAAAGAGCGATACGGGCACGCAACGGGAGCATACGCTCCACGGACGCCTGGAAAGGCAAACCACGACCACGGAGGCGAACAATCCGACGAAGAAAAACTCTACGGTATGGGCAACGCGACGGACGTTCGTGCCCACCCACATGCGAATGGAAGCAAGTCGGCCAGACCGGATATTCGAGGCAGCCGAATCGGTGCCCCCGGTCATTCCGTTCTCTGTCTGGGCTTCACCCGTGGCATCAGCAGCCTGAACGCCCGTAGCCTGGCCCTCCACCACACGCGCGGTGGACTCGCTCAGCAACGACGTCTCCACCGCATTTTGCTCCGTCAGCACCCAGATGCCCGCCAGCGTTGCAGCGAACAGAACGATCGCGGTCCATCCGATTATTTGTTTTACGCGCGCCAAGGGCCAACCCCCTTTTTTGAATATCAGCGAGTGTAGCCCCAAATGGCATCGTCGCCGTATCAAAATTTGAATCGCAACAGGAAGCGACAAAGCGACGCAAACCCCTACCCCGCCTCGCGCATCCAGCGATCGAACGTCCCCACACACACGCCCAGGCACTTTGCTGCCTGGCTGCGGGTAATATCGCCCGCCTCATAGCTATCGCGCACCAGCTCAAACTGAGGAGGGCACGGCTTGCGAGGTCGACCGAAACGGACCCCTCGCGCCCGCGCCGCTGCAATTCCCTCCGCTTGGCGCCGA
>CATZTY010000126.1 GCA_958424475.1 uncultured Collinsella sp. | reverse complement strand
AACCCGCGACCCCAACCTTGGCAAGGTTGTGCTCTACCAACTGAGCCATGTCCGCATATGTAAAACAAAACGGGCGCCGGAGCGCCCGGATGTTGCCTGGAGGCGAAGCCCGGATTCGAACCGGGGGTAAAGGCTTTGCAGGCCTCTGCCTTACCACTTGGCCACTTCGCCGAAAAAGGACCGCCTAAACGGTCCGGAAATGCAATGGAGCGGACAACGGGGCTCGAACCCGCGACCCCAACCTTGGCAAGGTTGTGCTCTACCAACTGAGCCATGTCCGCTTGCGGGTTATTAATTTACGCGAGTTGTCCAAAAGACGCAAGTACTTTTTTCAAAAAACTTGTCTGCCGCATGTTCTTAGTAGCTAAACGCGCTAAAGCGATTGGCTAGGCACACGATTCCAGCGCTCCGCTAAACAGCTTCACCATCTGCACGCGCGTGCCGGCGCCGTCCGTACGACGAGCAACCTCCACGTTATCGACGAGCATACGCATAAGCTTGATGCCACGGCCGCGCTCCTCGGATGCGACCGGCTCGCTCGTTTCATCGATAGAATAGCCGGCACCTCGATCAAGCACCTCAACCACAACGCGATCGCCATAGGCCTGAACCGTCAGGACGCACCCGATACCGCCCGCATGGTCATAGGCATTACCCAGCGCCTCCCCCGACGCCAATGCGACATCGTAGCGCTCGTCACGGCGCAACGGAAGCGATTCAAGGAGTTCGGCGATGCGATGTCGGTAGTATGGAAGATTCTCGATACCCTGACGGACCTCGACGCTCTTACTCCAGCGAGGCAGCTCCCCCACCGGAATGGCGGGAATAGACTCCCGTGCCGGCCCCGCGACATGAAGGATATCGACAAGACGAGCAATCTCCAAAAAGCGAACAACTTCACCCGATGCATTGACGAGCGAAAGCAGGCCTTCTCGCCTCATGAGCTCACGAGCGCGCGTAAGCAGGAATGCCAAGCCCGTCGAATCGATAAAGCTAACAGCCTGACAGTTGATGACAACACGACGCACGCCGCGGCCAATCAAAGCATCCAACCGCCGACGCAGCGCAGGCACCGTGGCGATGTCGATATCGCCTGGTGGCGTCAAAACCGCTATGTCATTCCACTCATTCATACGACCATGGTTCCCCAAAAAAGCCCACTCGATGCATTCGTTTCCCCAACCGTACGGATTCAGCCCGCCCAGCGTCGTCTATGAACGACCCCGTAAAAACTCAAGGGACACCAATGCAATGTCATCGTCCAGCGCCGATTCGGTAAATCGGTCAAGCTCGCCCAAGACCTTGCCGCAGATTCCCGATACGCCCTCACCCGAGACAGAGAGCAGAAGGTCACGAAGGCGCTGCTCACCAAAGAACGCTCCGGTGCGGTCGCGGGCCTCAATCGTTCCGTCCGTATACATGAAGAGCATGTCGCCGGGAGCGAACGTAAACACGCCTGTCTCGTACACCATGCTCTCAAAGGCACCGATTACGCCCGATTGGCATCCAAGCAGCTCGACCTCTCCCCCACGGGCCTCGCCGCCACCCAGCGGCATCGACTCTGGCCTAATGACCATGGTCGGAGGATGGCCCGCCGAACAATACGTTGCGCGTCCGGCTTTAAGGTCAATCTTGGCGATAAAGGCCGTCACGAACGTCTCGACCCTCGAAAAGCCCATGAGCATACTGTTAAGGGAGCGTGCCATGCGGGCCGGTCCAGCGCCCTCCCACGCATATGCCGTCAGGGCCGTCTTGACGAGCGCGGACATCGATGCGGCCTCAATGCCTTTGCCAGACACATCACCCAAAATCATGACGGCGCAGTCGTCGGGAAGTCGGATGAGCGTATAGAAATCGCCGCCGACCAACGCCGAGTTCGTGGCCGACAGGTACACCGAATCGGTTGCGATACCCGGAACATCCCCCAGGGAATTTCTCATGCCGATCTGGAGGGTCTGAGCGATATGGCGCTCCTCGCGCTTTTGAGATTCGCCTTCGTAGATCAGTTCAAAGTCATGCGCCAAGTGCACCAAGTAGTCATATTCAAGGTCATCAATCGGCTCTTGGCTACCATCACGAAGCAGCAGCGCGCGCGTCGTCGGGTTCTTCGCAACAGAAGCAGGAACAATCGCGTCGTTACTGTGCTTGCCATCACCCTCAGAGCGCGGGCGCCCCGCCTCGATGCCGGAGTCGACGTAGAGACCTTGACAAGGCAGAGCATGCGCCCTAAGCCAGCCTCCCATAGGCATCGATTCGTCAACGCGAGTTATACGAACGTGTTTAAGGTCCTCGGCACTCGTACCGCCCAAAACAGATGCCTCAAAGCCATCAGGGCCAGCCCCCAGACGTGCCGCTGGCGCCGTCGTGGAAAAGAAAAGCTTCTCAGGGTCGTCCGGCAAGGCAACGCGACTGCCGCCTTCAAAATCTATGACGTAGGAATCCAGACTGGCGTCATACTCAACAGGGCAAAAATGGCAGTTAAGCATATTGCAGATCTCGGACGATACCGCCTGGGTAGCCGCGGCGGAATCGTCTAGAAAGGCAAACAACTCATCACGCAAGACATTGAGCGAGCGGCCAAGCTCGGCCGTGCGACGGGAGCGAAGGCTCGATGCCATGCCGACCAGCTGGATAGACAGGTAATCGCAAATGACCTCGAGCACATTAACGTCATAGGCGAGCGGTGCCTGGGGGCGTTTCCAACCAACTTCCAGCACGCCAAGAATCTGCGTACCGTAAAAAACGGGAAGACAGATCTCGTTGCGGTACGGAGGCATATCCTGCATGCGCAACAGGTGCTTAGAACGATTGTCCAGGTCCATAAACATACCGGAGGCGGCCTTATCACCCTCAAGGTCCTGTTGAATCGACAAGCGACAGGCACGCGACTCGCGAAGAACATACGTCGGAATGCCAGCGCCATACGGCAAAAACTCGGGCAGGTAGCTGTCGTACAGCTCCTTGGAAACACCGCGTAGCTTAAAACCGCCGCTCTCAGAAAAATAGATAGCGGCACCCGAAGCATCGAGCGTTCCTACAAGCTGGTTCAAAACGGTATCAAGTAGGCTGGGCAGCTCATCGGAGCCCACGGTACTCATAATGACCGAGAGCGTGCCAGAGAGCCGCTTGTTCGCCACTCTAAGCTCCGATAACGCACGCTTGAGCTGACGGTCGTGCGAATACTGTTCTTCGATGCTATGGAGCGCCACCAGGACACGTGGCGCGCGGCGCCCAAAGATGCGTGGAGGCGTTACGGAGCCCGCACGAACCAAGACGGGGATAAAGGAGCCGTCACTCAGCTTGAGCATCAGTTCGTTCTCGGAGCCATCAGTTTCAAATGGCAGACGATGTTCCGTCGCACGTTCAAAAGCTGATGAGTACAGGACGTCTTTAACATCTCCACCGATGACGTCGGCGCGTTCCTCGCACATCAAACCAAGTAAGCGATTATTCACATGCAGAATAGTTCCGTCGAGCTCACAGATGATGACAGCATCGCTCGTGATCTCGACTAGTTGGGCAACGTCTGCCCACTCGTTGCGTTCAAGCGTTTCCATCGTGGACCCCACCGTCTATCGGTAAAAAAAGCCTCCGAAGAGGCTTCTCAAATGCGATGGTGTCGGAGGCGGGACTTGAACCCGCATGACCAAAAAGCGGTCACTAGCACCTCAAGCTAGCGCGTCTGCCAATTCCGCCACTCCGACATGCTATGTTGTTGATTCACGGTTCGTTTTGTTGGACCCGCGCGTTCAACGAGGAAGATAATAACCTATGATTCGAGAACTGTGCAAGCACTTTTTTCAAAAAAGTTTACGAATTTGTAAATGCGCAGGTAGATCCGTGTGTCCGGCCCCGAATCGGTTTTGCCTCCCGGCGCGTCCTCGGGCATGAGCGATATTTTGCTGCGCACTTCGTGCTGCAAAATATCGCTCCCCCTGCGGAATGCGCCGGGAGGCAACACCGATTCGGGGCCTGCAAATACGTACTTCAGGCACAGTTCTCAAACATGTTCTAGGAGCTGATATAAATTTAGTGGCTCGGCTTTGCCTAGCCCTTATATAAGGAGGCCGGAGCTAAAGCTCCGGCCTCGCTATCTTTCCCATTAGATTAAGTGAGCGATCAAGGAATCGCACCCCTCTGCAGTGGTAACACAGGGCCCGTGCTGGACTTAGTTTTCAGAACATTCCGCAGACCAGAAAACCCCCTTATCCGCGGCTCCGAAGGAGCAGGATAAGGGGGTTTCCATGGTCGA
>CATZTY010000125.1 GCA_958424475.1 uncultured Collinsella sp. | reverse complement strand
CCTTGAGGCTCGCACCCTGCATGGGCAGGTTGTCCTGGTGCGTATCGATGCGCAGGTGATCGGCACGTTCTTTGGCAAAGGCAAACATCGCAGCCGCGATACCGTGCACGGTGCCGTCGGATGCCACGCGGTGCAGCACGGCGTACGGAGTGTCGCTATGCCATTGACCGTCCTCAATTACGTCATAGCACTCGTCCGGACCCGGTAAAAAGGCAAACGTCGCCACCACGCGACCGTCGACTTCGCACACATAGCTGCCACCAGCGGCGATATCGGCTGCCAGCTGCTCGGCAGAAGGCGTGCCCTCGGGCCACTGCGTGGCGTTGCCATGCGCGCGCATAAAGGCGCGGGCCGCGTCATAGATAGCCATGACGGCGGGAATGTCGGTATCGAGGGTTTTTCTGATCATCACGCGGCGACCTCACGTTTATTGGTATCACTTTGATTGGGCAATGATACCAGCGTTTGGAGAGGGGCACGAAGCAGATGGGGAGCAAAAAGCGAGCCGCTTGGTCAAAAGCCAAAAGCGAGTTTTTAGGCGCTGCCACGGGCGGCGATATGAGCGACCTGTTTGCGCGCGAGAATGAGCGCCGCGACGCCCTGGACGCCGAGCGCGATGAAGCCTGGCGCTACAAGTCGTGCGAACGCAAAAACCGTTACGACACGCGCGCCGAGGCCGAGGCCGTTATGGCCGACTGCGAAAACCGCGGGCGGCGTGGTTTGGCCTGCTACAAATGCGAATACTGCGGCGGCTGGCACCTGACGTCGCACCCATGGAAATAAGCACTGCATCAGCACGGCACTGACGGAGCACCAGCCATCGCGCGCAAGCTACGGACGCGGCGGCACCAAAACATCGTAACGAACGGCCTTGCCCGCAAGTTGATAGCTCGGCTTAACGCCGGCAAGCAGCGGGCCCTTCACCGGCCGCTTGATAACGACCTTGCGCGGGCGCGCCGCAAGCGCAGCTTCGACCAGCGTCTCCTCATCGGCACACGGCTGTTCCAAATGGTGCAAGAGTTGGAACTTCTTTTTCACCGCCGCGCTCTTGGTGCGTTCGGGAAACATGGGGTCCAGGTACACCGCATCGGGAGCGGCAAGCTCGCCCCGCCCGATCAACTCAGCTGTATGGCGAAGACCGGCAATGCTGTCCTCGCCCGCATGAAGGCGCATGCGAGCCACGGCAGCCGCAAGCGCCGGATCATCTGCCGCGCGATCCAGGGCATCCTTGAGGAGCGCCGCGATCACGCAATCCTGCTCATACAGATCGACGGTAAAGCCCGCAGCCGCCAACAGCAGCGAATCCTCGCCAAAGCCCGCCGTGGCGTCAATCGCCCATGGCTGCTCGATGCCTTTTGTGCGCGCAGCCTTCACCAGTAGCTCTTGCTGCAGACGGCCCTGTTTAAGCCGCGGAAGCATACGAGTAAAATCGGCACGCAGCTCCATCGTGCCGTCGGTGAGCGTGAGGCCCTCGGACTTCCCGATCAGCTCAAGCCCCGCGGCCCGAGCAACAGAAAAGGGATCGACGACGCCCATGGGTACTCCTTAATAAGCAAAACGAATACGTGAGCGCCGTTTGTGTCGGCACCCCACCGCCCGCTATTGTCCCACATGCGTCATGGCCCACAGCATCCCAATGCAAAGCACCGCCATCAATCCCGTGCACACGGCAGCGATCACAGAATCACCCATGCGCCTTCCCAACGACCGCGGCTCACGCACTTGCCCTGCTCCGTACATCATGGCTCCTCCTTGAGACCAGCTCCTTGTTACGGCCTCATCATCGCAGCGCCGCACATGAGCTGCCATCGATTTGGCTTACGTCCAGCTTTCCTTTTTGAAAGGTTGGACCGTACAGGCAAGAGACGCTTTCAAACGCATGCATCGCCCCGTTGAACTACAATGTGCTTCACCATATGTGCAGTACATTGGGTGCGCCAAGTTGGCGTACTCGTATCGAAAGGACCAGCCATGAGCTTCACTCGCAAGACTCTCAAAATCCTTGCTCTCATCTACTTTGTTTTGGGCATCGCCAGCCTCGTCACCGCCGGCGTCGGTATCGCCACGGGCGGTCTCGATTCCACGTACGGTTCGTACGCCACGCTCGCAGCGGTCGTGCTTATCGCCAAGGGTCTCGTCGACCTTGCCGCAGGCGTCGCCGGTATCAAGGGCGCCAACAAGCCTTCGCAGGTGGACGGCGCGTTTAAGCTCGGTATTGTTGCCGCGGTCGCCACGCTTGCCCAAGCGGTGCTTACGCTTCCCGCGTTTGGCGGCGACGCCATCAACTTTGGCGCCTTTGTCGTCGTGGTGTACGACCTGTTCTTTGTTCAGCAGGCACACGCCGTTAAGGCCGAGAACAAGGACCGCCTGTAAGCGCCCGCTTCTCATAACCTCTGTTTCAGCCAAGCAACTAAAAAGGGCCGATCGCGCATCTCCGCGGTCGGCCCTTTACGTTTGCCCAGATAAAACCTACCAAAATAAACCTGTCCCTTTTTGGTAGGTTGTTAGCTGTGGCGGTACTCGGCGATGATGAAGTCGATGTCGGTTTGAAGGGTGTCCAAGTTTGCCAGGCGCTCTTTGTCGGCAGGGCGCGTGCGGTAGTAGTACGGCGTCATCTGGAACACCGCCTCGATGTCAGCCTGGGTCTGAAGCGTAATATTCGCAGACACCCGCTGCGTTCCGACCAACTCGAGCTCGGTGGTCTTCGGCAGCTTCTCGTCGTTAAGGTATGGCGTGTCGTAGAGCACCTCCTTGAGCCCAAACAGATGACGGGCACCCGGCACCACGTTGTAGAGCGAGCCCTCGGGCGCCAGCACACGGGCAAACTCACGCTCGTTAAAGGGAGCAAAGAGCTCGGTCACCATATCGAAGGCGCCATCGGCCACGGAGATGTCCTTCATGTTGGCCACGAAGTAGGTCGCATCGCCGCGCTTGGCGGCAAGGCGCACCATCTCTTTGCCCAGGTCGAAACCGTAAGCATCCACGCCCGGCACTGCGCCCATGGCGCTGGTGTAATAGCCCTCGCCGCAGCAAATATCGAGCAGCGTCATGGGACCATTCGCAGACGCTGCACGCCCAGACACCCGCTCGCGCACCAGCTCAACCATCGCATCGCGCAACGGCGCATAGTATCCACGGTTCAGAAAGTCGCGACGGCTGCGCGCCTGTGACTTGGGATCGCCCATGGAGTCGCCGCTCTTGGACGAGCGCAGTAGATATAGATAGCCCTCGCGCGCACGGTCAAACCGGTGTCCGCTCGCGCATGCAGCACCGCGTTCATTGTCCACCAACGGCTCATGGCAAACGGGACACAACAACATGGCAACTCCTTAGCGCGAACAACACAACGCCCACTATTGTCGCACGCCTCCCCCACCTAGTCATTGGAGACGTTCTTGAATGACTAGTCGTTTAAGAACGTCCCAACGACTAGTCGATTAGGAGTATCATCGTCTGCACAAATAAGCACGAAAGAGCATGGTAGAGATTGAGAGCGTATGGCTGACACCGTATCTAAGCACATTGACATGACCACCGGCTCGCTGTGGCGCAATATTCCCCTGTTCGCCTTCCCCGTGGCCGCCACGAGCATCTTGGAGCAGCTGTCAAACCTCATCGCCACGGTCATCATCGGTAACTTCTCGGGCGACCAGGGAACCCTCGCCATGGCGGCGGTTGGCTCCAATGTTCCGCTTACCAGTCTTATGCTCAACCTGTTTATTGGCATGTCGCTTGGCTCCAACGTGGTCATCGCCAACGCTATCGGCCGCAACGATCAGAACATGGTCAAACGCGCCGTCCATACCTCGATTTTAATGGCGCTCGTGGGCTTTGTCGTCATCGCCCTGGGCGAGATCTTTGCCGAGCCCATGCTCGCCGCGCTCAACGTTCCCGCCGAGACCATGCCGCTCGCTTCGCTCTATCTGCGCGTCTTTTTGCTCAGCATGCCCTCGATCTTGCTCTACCACTTTGAGGCCGCGCCATCGCCTACACCGTCAGCGCCGCTACACTCTTTATCCGCCTGCTCAAGACCGACTCCGTCGTCCGTGTCACCCCACGCGACCTGGCTATCGACCCCGTCGCCCTCAAGCGCATCGTCAAGATCGGCCTGCCCGCCGGCATCCAAAGCGCCGTCTTTGCCGTCGCCAATATCATCATCCAGTCCGCCATCAACAGCCTGGGCACCGAGGTCATGGCGGCATCGAGCGCCGCCATGAGCCTGGAGTACGTGTGCTACAACCTGCTCAACAGCTTTAGCCAGGCTTGCACCACCTTTGTGGGACAAAACCACGGCGCCCGCCA
>CATZTY010000124.1 GCA_958424475.1 uncultured Collinsella sp. | reverse complement strand
CCTGCTCGACAACGAGTGGGATGCCTACCTTGAGCGCGAGGGCGATATCCTGGCGGCCAAGGAGGAGCGCAACGCCAAGGCGGCCGGCATGCCGACCAAGAAGCGTGCGCCTCGCATGAGCGAGGAGGAACTTGCGGCAGATGCCGCGGCTTTTGCGCAGGCGGCCATGCAGGAGGATGCCGAAGCCGCATCCGATGATGCTGACGATGACCATGCCGTCGTCGGTGCCGATGCCGACACCGACGCCGACAAATAGTCTTTGTGGCGAAAGCCTCCGCGGGGAAACCTGCGGAGGCTTTTTCTTTTGAGCGATATGGGGCCGTCTGTTGATTGGGGACAGACTTAAATGAGCGTTTTCACGCATTTAAGTCTGTCCCCAATCAACATTGCTGCGGCACTTTGCTCGGCTAAAGCGTACAATAGCGCCTATGCGAAAGGGGAACAGATGATCAACGAAACGATGTATGCTCGCGGTGCGGAAAGCTCCATCATCCGTGAGATTTTTAGCTATGGCCTTGAGCGCAAGGCGCAGATCGGTGCGGAAAACGTATTCGATTTTTCGCTGGGCAATCCGAGCGTTCCGGCGCCCGCTGCCGTGGCTGAGTCGATTAAGAAGGCTCTAGAGCTGCCGAGTGACCAGTTGCACGGCTACACCCCCGCTCCGGGCCTGCCGCAATGTCGAGCAGCCGTCGCCGAATCGCTCAACCGCCGCTTTGGCACGAGCTATGAGGGCAAAGACGTCTTTATGACGGTGGGTGCCGCGGCTTCGCTCACCTGCACGCTCAACGCCGTTACGAACCCGGGCGACGAGGTTATTGTTATCGCCCCGTACTTTCCGGAGTATCGCGTTTGGATTGAGAAGGCCGGCTGTACGTGTGTTGAGGCGCTCGCCGATGAAGATACGTTCCAGCTGAGCGTGGACAACGTGCTCAAGGCGATTACCGATAAGACGGCGGCCGTCATCATCGACTCGCCCAACAATCCGACTGGTGCCGTATATACACGCAACACGCTGACGCGACTGGCCAATGTTCTGCGCGAGGCCAACGCTCAGCGCGATTCCGAGAATCCGATTATGCGCATCTCGGATGAGCCGTACCGCGAGATCGTGTACGGTGCCGAGGTGCCTTGGGTGCCCTCGATCTACGAGCACACCATCGTGTGCTACTCGTATTCCAAGTCGCTGTCGCTGCCGGGCGAGCGCGTGGGATGGATCTTGGTTCCCAACACCAATCCGCAGGCCGCCCGTCTGATGCCGGCTGTTGCGGGTGCTGCCCGTACGCTGGGTTTTGTATGCGCACCGGCACTCTTCCAGCGCGTAATTATCGACTGCATCGATGAGCCGAGTGACGTTGAGGCCTATGCACGCAACCGCACCGCGCTTACCGACGCACTAGCGGAGTATGGCTACACCTATGTTGAGCCGGATGGCGCGTTCTACCTATGGGTGAAAGCGTTGGAGCCCGATGCGAATGCGTTTTGCGAGCGCGCAAAGAAGTATGAGTTGCTTGCGGTTCCCTCGGACAGCTTTGGTATGCCGGGTTGGTTCCGCCTGGGCTATTGCGTGAGTTACGAAACGATTGTCAATTCGCTACCCGCTTGGAAACAGTTGGCGGACGAGTATCGTTAAAAGCAAAGCGCTCTGCCTACAATGTTTTACGTGAAACGGGGTTTGGTGTTAAGCCGGACCCCGTTGTCATGGACGTTGTGTCTTTGGGATGGAGTGGTTTTACGACCATCGAAGGCTATGCGTACAATGAATATAAGCGACGGCCGTGCCAGATAAGGAGACCTGATGCCCTACCTGCTTTCTTGTGACATTCATACCCATACGATGTTCTCTGCGCATGCATATTCGACCATTGAGGAGAATGTGTACTGGGCGGCAGAGCGTGGTCTGCAGGTGCTCGGATCTGCCGACCATTTGAGCTCTATGGTTACGGCTTGCCCCAATGACCTGCGCAGTTACCAGTTCTTTATTAACCAGGATATCTGGCCGCGCATTTGGAGCGGCGTGCTGGTGCTTCGCGGAGCCGAGGTCGATATCGTTTCGCTGGACGGAAGCTTGTTTGGCGAGGACATTCCCGTGTCGCTCGATATTGCCGGCGATTCGTACAGTCACCAGCATTCGCTGTTCGATTTGGTGACGCGTAATTTGGATTATTTGGTGGCAAGCGTGCATAATCCGCAGTTTGCCGAAGGCGCGACGCTCGCCCAAACGACCCAGATGTATATCAATGCCCTGGAGCATCCCAAGGTGTTCATGCTTGGGCATACGGGTCGTTCGGGCGTGCCGTTCGATATCGATGAGGTGCTACTGGCGGCCAAGGCCAAGCACAAGATTATCGAGATTAACAACCATAGTCTTGAGCATGGTGCCGACACTGAGCATTGGGCCGTATGTCGCAAGATCGCCGAGCGCTGCGCCGAGCTGGGCGTGGGTATTGGTGTGTCGACCGATGCCCACATTGGTATGGCCATTGGCAAGCTCGAGCACGCCCGCAAGATGCTCGACGAGATTCACTTCCCGCTGGACCTGATCGTGACGCGCGACCGCGAGACGCTGCTGCGCGAGATGGCGGCAGCCGGCGTATGCGACCTGCGCAAGGGGATGTAACGAGACTCATATGCCCAATGAAAGGGGGCGGTCCAGACGGGCCGCCCCCTTTCCCGTGCCGGAGAATTAGCGGCGCTCGAGGACCGCGACGGTCTCGGTGTGGTCGGTATGAGGGAACATGTCGACCGGCGTGATCTTGAGCAGGCGATAACCTCCGTCGAGGAGTTGGTGCAGGTCGCGCTCTTGGGTCACGGGATTGCAGCTGATATAGGTGATACGGCGCGGCTTAAGTGCGCAGGCGGCCTCGAGGAACTCGGGGGTAGAGCCGGCACGCGGCGGATCGATGGAAAGGACGTCAACGCGCTCGTTGTTATCGGCGGCGTCCAGGATGTAATCGGTGGCGTCGTCGGCCATAAACCAAGCGCTGCGGGTGAGGCCGTTGAGCTCGGCATTGCGGCGTGCGTCGGCAACGCCCGCCGGGTTGCGCTCCACGCCGAGCAGCATAATGCCGACGCCTCTGTCCTGGGCATCCTTCGCGGCGCACAGGCCGATAGTTCCGCTACCGCAATAGGCATCCATGAGTACGTCGCCCTGCTGCAGGTCCATGCCGTCAATCGCGAGCTGATAGAGCAGCTCGGTCTGCTGCGGGTTGGTCTGGTAGAACGCGGTGGGGGAGATATCGAACTCGCAGCCGAGCAGCTGGTCGCGCATGCACTCGGCGCCATATACAATGCGGGTTTCCTCGCCGAGGATGGCGTTGCCGGGACGTCCGTTGATGTTTTGGGCGACGGTGACGATGTGCGGATTGAGTGCGGCGACAGCCTCAAAGAACTCCTGCGCATGCGGCAAGTCGCGCTGAGCGGTCACGAGGGTGACCATAATCTGGTCGGTGCGCCAGCCGCAGCGAACGACGGCATAGCGAAGCAGCCCCAGATGCTTGTCTTCGTTAAAGGCGGGAATGTGCAGACGTTCGGCCTCGCGAGCGATGCCGTTGAGAATCTGACGAGCGCCCGGCGCCTCGACAGGACACTCGGGTACGGCAACGATCTTGTGCGTGCCGCGCTCAAAGAAGCCGCAGCGGACAGCACCCTCCTTACCAGGAGCAAACGGTGTGGCAGCCTTATGACGAAAACCACGCGGCGCAGGATACTTGCCCGGGTCGCCCAGGGTGACTCCCATACCGCGAATGGGGTCGACGCTAATACCCTCGCGCTCGCAAAGAGCAGCAAAAAGCTCCTCCATAGCAGCCTGCTTAGCTGCCAACTGCTTTTTATAAGGACGATTGAGTGCCGTGCACCCACCGCAAGCTTTCATGATGGAACAAGGAGACTTGGGGTCCACAGCCTTACGCGCAGACGAAACCCGATCTTTATGCGAGCGCTTGGAGCGAGTCTGAGATGCCTTATCCTCGTTCCGACGAGAGCCGGGACGCTTGGCCTTAGCCTTGCCCTTGGCCGACTTACCCTTCGCGTCCTGAGACGACTTGGATTTCTGAGAAGATTTTTTCTCCTCTGACCCCTCAGCCGCCTCGATCAAAGCACGACGAGCCTTACGCTCCGCACGAGATTCTGCCATGAATTAACCCCACTAATTTACAAATTGAAAGCTGAAAGCATTGTACCGTGCCAAGTTAGCAGACGATATGCAAGCGCCCATTTCATATCAGTGATAAGTCCAACGACGTTTGCCCGGCGTGGGCGGGGAGCGGCGCGTAATTAAGTTTATCGCGAGTTCCGCACGCAAAGGAAAGCACTTAATGTGCTTTCCGTCTT
>CATZTY010000123.1 GCA_958424475.1 uncultured Collinsella sp. | reverse complement strand
TCCGACGATATCTCGATCAAATTCGATGTCGACGAATCGCACGTGGGCATGACCTTTACCTTTGGCGATCAGGCGACTGTCGATGAGGACGACCAGGCTGCGGTGTATGCCGAGCTCATCCTCGCGAGCGTGTGCGACTCCTACGAAAAGACTACGGCGCCCCTGACGCTTTCCCTCGACCTCAAGGCGGATATCTAATATGACCGAACGTTCCCGGAGCGGCAAGACCGCTTGGGACAAGGAGAAAACCCGCGAGCTGTTTCGTCGTTACAAGGAGACCGGTGATCCGGACGCCCGTGAGCAGCTCGTCATGTCCCATATGAACCTGGTAAGGTTTCTTGCCAACAAATTTAAGAACCGTGGAGAGCCGCTCGATGACCTTTTGCAGGTCGGCTATTTGGGCTTGCTCAAGGCTATCGACCGCTTTGACCCCGAGCGTGGGCTCGAGTTCACGACGTTTGCCACACCTACCATCCTGGGTGAGATTAAGCGTCATTTTCGCGACAAGGGCTGGAGCGTGCGCGTGCCCCGTCGCTTGCAGGAGCTCTCGGCCAAGGTCAACCAAGCTACTGACAAACTTACCAACGAGCTACAGCGCTCGCCTAAGGTTGAGGAAATCGCCGATTACCTGGGCGTGACCGTCGACGAGGTGCTCGAAGCCATGGAATCGTCCTCGGCCTACACCTCGGTGCCCATCGAGGCCCCCGGTGCGTCCGATTCCGACGATGCGCCTTCGATTCTCGATCGCTACGCCGACGACGACAACGAGCTCGACTTTACCGATGATCGCCTGGTAATCGAGGAAGCCATCCGCGATTTCTCGCCTCGCGAGCGCGAGGTTATCGAGCTGCGCTTCGTAAAGGGCATGACCCAGATCGAGATTGCCAAGAAGCTGGGCATCTCGCAGGTGCAGGTCTCGCGCCTGCTGCGACGTACCCTTAAGAAGATTCAAGACAAGATCGACCCCGACGGAGTGATGGTTCGTTCATGAGTGAGCACCCCCAACAAACCGACCGCACGCTTCGTGATACCCGTATTCTGACGTTGCGCATTTGGGGCGTCGTCGGCTGCATTGTCATCGCTGCCGTCATCTTTAACCTTATGGGCATCCTGGCGCCGGTTATCGAGTTTCTCGCTGTCGGCTCCATCATCGCCTTTGTGATGTCGCCGATTACCAACTGGCTCGAGCATCACGGCGTCGGTCGTGGCATCGGTTCGCTCATCGCTCTCATTGTGGTTGTTGCCGTGCTTGTTGGTGTCGTCTGCATCCTGTCGCCTATTTTGCTCGGTCAGATCATGGAAGTCCTGAGCCGCCTGCCCGAGCAGCTTCGTGTTGCTGGTGGCGACCTCAACGAGATGTTCTCGCATGCCAAGACGCTCAACAACACGCCGCTCAAAGAGTATCTGGACGACAATCTTTCTTCGCTCGTTACCGTGGCATCGAAGTATGTGTCTCAGGTTGCTGCCGAGCTCGGTCGCGGTGTGTTCCCGCTCATTACCAATACGGCCTCGCAGTTGTTCGTAATTTTCCTTGGCTTGGTGCTTGCCTATTGGTTGGCTTGCGACTATCCCCGTATGCACCACGAGGTCTGCACCATCATTGGTCAGGAAAAGGAGACCTCGTACCGCTTTATGGTCGCGATTCTTTCGCGATCGGTCGGCGGTTATATGCGTGGCATGGTCGTGACGTCCATCTGCGGTGGCATCCTCGCCTTTATCGGCTTTGCGATCGTCGGGCATCCGTATGCGGCGCTCATGGCCATCTTTACCGGCATCATGCACTTGGTCCCGGTTGTCGGTCCCTGGGTGAGCGCTGCGATTGCCACGGTACTCGGCTTTATGTTCAGCCCGATGCTGGCGTTGTGGACTTTGATCGTGACGATGGTGGCCCAAAACGTTACCGACAACGTCATTTCGCCTAAGGTCATGCAGAGCTCGGTTCAGGTGCATCCCGTCATGAGCCTGACGGCACTCGTTATCGGTTCGGCGCTTATGGGCGCCATCGGCATGGTTATCGCCATTCCGCTGTGCGCGGCCCTCAAGGGCATTTTTGTCTACTACTTTGAGAACGAGACCGGCCGCCAGCTCGTGGCATACGACGGCGCCGTGTTTAAGGGCACGCCCTATCGCGATACCGAGGGCAACCCGGTTGCCGCCTATGACGCGCTTGGAGACGATACGTTCATCTATGAGTCCGAGCTTATCGGTAACGAGACTGCGCCCGAGGCCCAGGCCATGCCCAAACCCGAACTCGATAATCCCTGGATGAAGCTCTCGGGCCTTCAGCCCGATGCTACGGGCTTTTTCAAGAATCCCTGCGCCAAAGACGACGATTTCAATATGAACGACGACACCAAAACCGGCATCGACGGCTCCATGGACGATTCGGATTCTAAATAGGTTCTATTAACGTTTCTTGAAGTTGTAAATGACAAGAAACGCGACCAAAGCGATTGATAAGGGGCCGGCTACATAGAAAAAGAGAACGTCAATTGCGCGTAGAGTGTAATAAGCCTTATCGCCGGACATTACTGTATACAATACGTATCCAAATGATGGTTGGTTTGCGTACCAGCATGAGAAGGCTAAGAGCGCTAAAAGTGCTACAACCAGAAGTGCATTCAGGACAAATCGTTTGCTTTTCATCGATCGCTCCTTCCGGGTGAATCTTATATGCAATTATACAGCAGTCCTTTTTCAAAGGATCGCGCAGTACTAAATAACGTGCACTTTCGCTGGAGGGTCGCTGTTTGGCGACCCTCTTTTTTGCACAGGCGCGGCGGGATGGTAATATCGTTACGTTTGAACTGTTTCGATGTGAAACCGAGGAGATTCCCTCTATGAGTGCTGACTATCCGTCAATGACTACGGCCGAGATCCGCTCCAAGTTCCTCAACTTCTTTGAGGAGCGCGGTCTTAAGCTCTATCCTTCTTCGTCTCTTGTTCCCGACGATCCCTCGCTGCTGCTTGCCAACGCCGGCATGAACCAGTTTAAGGAGTACTACCAGGGCAAGAAGACCATGAAGGAGATCGGCGCGATCTCCTGCCAGAAGTGCGTCCGCACCAACGACATCGATTGCATCGGCGAGGACGGCCGTCACCTGTCGTTCTTCGAGATGCTCGGCGATTTCTCTTTTGGCGGCGTCTCCAAGGAGCAGGCTTGCGCATGGGCCTTTGAGCTCATCACCAAGGAGTTCAAGCTGCCGCTCGACCGCCTGTACTTTACCGTCTTTACCGAGGACGACGAGACCCACGACGTGTGGCGTTCTCTGGGCGTTGCCGAGGACCACATCTCCCGCCTGGGCGAGGACGACAACTTCTGGGCCGCTGGCCCCACCGGCCCCTGCGGTCCGTGCTCCGAGATCTACTTTGACATGGGCGAGGAGGTCGGTTGCGGCAGCCCCGACTGCAAGCCCGGTTGCGACTGCGACCGCTTCCTGGAGTTCTGGAACCTCGTCTTTACCCAGTACGACCGCCAGGAGGACGGCTCCATGCCGGAGCTGCCACACCGCAACCTTGATACGGGCATGGGCCTGGAACGCATGGCCGCTATCATGCAGCACAAGACTGCTAACTACGACGGCGATCTGATGCAGCATCTCATCAAGCTAGGCGAGGGGATCAGCGGCAAGACCTATGACGCCGATGATTACTCCGGCGCCAGCCGCTCGCTGCGCATCATCGCCGATCACTCCCGTGCCGTCGACTTTATGATTTCCGACGGCATCCTCCCCGGTAACGAGGGTCGCGAGTACGTCCTTCGCCGTCTGCTCCGCCGTGCCGTGTTCCACGGTCGCCTGCTGGGTATCGAGGGTGCCTTCCTGACCAAGTTCATCGACGAGGTCAACACCCAGATGGGCGAGGCCTATCCCGAGCTGCTCAAGAACGTCGCGCTCGTTAAGGGCATCGTCGCCTCCGAGGAGGAGCGTTTCTCCACGACGCTCGACAACGGCCGCGTTTACCTGGACGAGGCCCTGGCCGCGCTTGCCGAGGGAGCTGTCCTTCCGGGCGACGTTGCCTTTAAGCTGCACGACACCTTTGGTTTCCCCATTGACCTGACTGTCGAGATCGCCGGCGCCGCCGGTCACGACGTCGACATGGATGGCTTCACTGCCTGCATGGAGGACCAGAAGGCCCGCGCCCGCGCCAATGCCAAGGGCGACGCCTGGGGCAGCTTCAACGACGTGTGGGTCGAGCTTTCCGACAAGGTCGCAGCGACCGAGTTCGACGGCTATGACAACGATGTGATCGAGGGCGCCAAGGTTGTCGCCATCGTGCGCAACGGCGAGTCCGTCGAGTCCGCCGCCGCGGGCGAGGACGTCGAGGTCGTGCTCGACCGCACCCCGTT
>CATZTY010000122.1 GCA_958424475.1 uncultured Collinsella sp. | reverse complement strand
ATAACGATGAGGCGTGCGGTCATGACGGGCCTTTCCGAGTGCAGTTGTATTGGGGCACATTGTCGCACGCGGCGCGCCTTGGCGACGGCCAGGCCGCGTCAATTGTTTCGTCTCCGTCAAGTCTTTGGGCAAGAGCTACTTTTTCGCGGCACATCGACGCGGGTGCGATAAGATAGAACGCCATGTCTGGCTGCGCGGTTTACGCAGGCTGGGCAAATCTGTACGACGCCGCCCGGAACGACACGGGGCGGCACAGATCCATAAAGGAGGATCACTGGTATGAGCCAGACCCGTCCCATCGATGAGCATTCCATGCACACCCGTACCTGCGGCGAGCTTCGCTTCGAGAACGTGGGCGAAGAGGTCACCCTCACCGGTTGGGTGAGCCGTCGCCGCGACCACGGCGGCCTTATTTTCTGCGACCTTCGCGACCGCGAGGGCATCACGCAGCTCACCTTCGACCCCGAGCACTCCGACGGCGATGCCTTTAAGATCGCCGAGACCATGCGTCCCGAGTGGCCCATCAAGATTCACGGCGTCGTGCGCGCCCGTGGCGAGGAGACCACCAACACCAAGCTCGCGACCGGCGAGATCGAGGTCCTGACCGACCACGCCGAGGTGCTCAACACGTCCGTCACCCCGCCGTTCCAGATTGAGGACGGCATTGAGACCAGCGAGGACACCCGTCTGCGCTATCGCTATCTGGACCTCCGCCGTCCCGAGATGATGGCCAACCTCAAGCTGCGTTCCGACTTCACCTTTGCCATTCGCGAGGCGCTGCACAACCGTGAGTTCATGGAGGTCGAGACGCCCTCCCTGTTCAAGTCCACGCCCGAGGGCGCCCGTGACTTCATCGTTCCCAGCCGTATTCAGCCGGGCAACTTCTACGCCCTGCCGCAGTCCCCGCAGCTCCTGAAGCAGCTGCTCATGGTCGGTGGCGTCGAGCGCTACTACCAGGTTGCCAAGTGCTTCCGCGACGAGGACCTGCGTGCCGACCGTCAGCCCGAGTTCACCCAGGTCGATATCGAGATGTCCTTCGTGGACCAGAACGACGTTATGAGCGCGCTCGAAGAAGTCCTGGCCGATGCCTTCGGCCGCATGGGTGTCGAGATGCCCACGCCGCTGCGTCGCATGAACTACTGGGATGCCATGGACACCTATGGCTCCGACAAGCCCGATACCCGCTATGGCATGCACCTGGTCGACCTGACCGACATCTTTGCCAACTCCAAGTTCAAGGTCTTTGCGACTGCCGCAAACGAGGAGGGCTCTGTCGTCAAGGCCATCAACGCCAAGGGCGCTGGTGCCTGGGCACGTGCCAAGATCGATAAGCTTGCCGGCGTGGCCTCCACGTTTGGCGCCAAGGGCTTGGCCTGGATTGCCTTCCGCGAGGACGGCTCCATCAACAGCCCCATCGTCAAGTTCTTCTCGGACGAGGAGATGGCCGCTCTGCGCGAGCGCATGGACGTCGAGCCCGGCGACCTTGTGATGTTCGCCGCCGGCCCGCGCCTGCTCTCCGACGAGATCCTGGGCGGCATGCGTTCGCACATGGCCAATGCGCTCGAGATCAAGCGCGAGGGCCACGACTTCCTGTGGGTCGTCAACTTCCCGCTGTTCCACTGGGATGAGGACCGCAAGGCCTATGCTGCCGAGCACCAGCCCTTTACCCTGCCGACCGAGACCGACATCGCCAAGATCGAGGCCGATCCGCTGGCAGCCGGTTCGTGCACCTACGACTTTGTCATGGACGGCTTTGAGGCCGGCGGCGGCGGTATGCGTATCCACAACGCCGAGATGCAGATGTCCATGCTCAAGCTCCTGGGCTTTACCGAGGAGCGCGCCGAGTCTCAGTTTGGTTTCCTCATGGAGGCCCTCAAGTTTGGTGCACCCCCGATGGGCGGTTTCGCTCTGGGCCTGGACCGCGTGTGCATGCTGCTCACCGGCTCCGACTCCATCCGCGACGTCATGGCGTTCCCCAAGACGGCCAGCGGCTCCGACCTCATGTCGGGTGCCCCGAGTGCCGTTAGTGGCGCCCAGCTCAAGGACGTCAGCCTGCGCCTGATGTAGGCGAGCGGCTACATATTGCCCGCAACGAGGGAAGGACGTGTGCCTTCCCTCGTTTTTTATGCGCGGAGGTTGTGAGGGCATGGGGCGACCGGACGTCGAGGAAACTGCGTCCCGGAATTTTCGTCCAAAACGGGTCGCACTTTCCGGTTGAGCCTTCTGGCGGAAACTGTGTCCCATCATTGACGCTCGAAATGGGATGCAGTTTCCGTCCTGCCCTCAACAAGCATCTAACGCTACAATAACTACCACGTGGCTGGGTTTGCCGGCCGAATGTGCGATGTCGTGGGAGGGGACATGGTCGAGTTTACAAAGACGATTAAAGATCCGTTGGGACTACATGCCCGCCCGGTTGCGTTGCTCTATGACATCATTGCCAAGCATCGTAGCGACGTGTCGGTCAGCATCGGTGACCGCCATACGGATGGTCGCGACGTTATGGGCCTGATGGCCCTCTACGGCGAGTGCGGCGAGGACATCATCTTCCGCGTTTCGGGCGTGGATGAGGCTTCCTGCGTTACGTCGATTAGAAACCTCTCGCTTTAAGCGTAACAATGTGAAATAGGGGAGAGCTCTCTCTGCTGCATAAATTGGTATGACAAGGCACCGCAAAGAGATGGTCTTTGCGGTGCCTCTTTTGTTTCGTATAGGAAACTTTTTCGAAATCTGAATGGGGACCCTTTCCAAAAAGTTAACCGCGTGCTAGTTTACTAAAGCGAACATAGACGTGGTTAACTTTTATCGCGTCGATGTTGAGGACGAACTGACGTTAGGAGCAACTCATGTCTTGCGGACCGCAGATGCCGGCCATGCCGCTTTCGATGGTAAAAGCGGGCGAAACCGTGCGCGTGTCTCGTGTAAAGGGCAATGAGGACATGAAACACCACCTCAAGGACCTCGGCTTTGTCGAGGGCAACGAAATCCACGTGGTGAGCTCGAGTGGTGCCAATATCATCGTCACGGTGCTGGGCGCACGCTTTGGCATCGATTCCAAGGTTGCCATGCACATCATGACCGTCGGCTAGTCTGCAGCATTTCATAAAAACCGAAAGGGGGACAAGAGGATGAAGACGTTGGGTGACGTTAAGGTGGGCGAGAGCTCCACCATCGTCAAGCTTCACGGTGAGGGTGCGCTTCGCCGCCACCTTATGGACCTGGGGCTCATCAAGGGCACTTCGTTCAAGGTCGTGAAGGTTGCACCGCTCGGTGATCCGGTCGAGATCAACGTGCGCGGCTACGAGCTTTCCATCCGCAAGGAGGAGGCCGCCGTCGTCGAGGTTCAGTAAGGACTCGTGGCGCATATTTCTGCAGATAAAGTTAGGTTTTTCTAACTTAATGCAGCATCTTTGAAGCACATTATCCAGCCTGCGCGGAGAAAGCAGCGCAGGCACACAAGGAAGAAGGATTGAATGGCGGATTCTCAGATCCATGTCGCGCTGGCGGGTAACCCCAACTGCGGCAAGACCACGCTTTTCAACTTGATCACCGGCGCCAACGGCTACGTTGGCAACTGGCCCGGCGTCACGGTTGAGAAAAAGGAAGCCAAGCTCCTAAGCGACAAGAACGTTACCATCACGGACCTCCCTGGCATCTACTCGCTTTCCCCCTATAGCCCCGAGGAGCAATGCTCGCGCGATTACCTCATGAGCGGCGAGCCCGATGTTGTCGTCCAGGTTGTCGATGCCACCAACCTCGAGCGCAACCTGTACCTGGCGCTTCAGGTTATTGAGACCGGTCTGCCCGTTGTCGTTGCCCTCAACATGGCCGACTTGGTCGAGAAGAACGGCGACAAGATCGACACGGACAAGCTCTCCAAGAAGCTCGGCTGCCCGGTCATGATGATCTCGGCCCTTAAGAACAAGGGCATCAAGGAGCTGTTCGAGCAGGTTAAGAAGTCCGCTGCTTCCAAGGGCCAGGTGCCGGAGCACAAGTTCGACTCCTCCATCGAGGACGTTCTGGACCACATCGAGAACAATCTGCCGGCGAGCGTTCCCGCCAACAAGCGTCGCTACTACGCGGTCAAACTGTTTGAGCGCGACGCGGACGCCTGCAAGCTCATCAACCTCACTAAGGAGAAGGCCGCTCGCGTGGAGCAGCTGGTCGCCCAGTGCGAGCAGGACTGCGACGACGATGCCGAGTCCATCATCACCGGTGAGCGCTATGGCGTCATCGCGCACATCATCGATGAGTGCCTCACCAAGGCCCCGGCCAAGATGAGCACCTCCGAGAAGATCGACCGCGTGGTTACCAACCGTATCCTGGGCTTGCCGATCTTTGTCGTCATCATG
>CATZTY010000121.1 GCA_958424475.1 uncultured Collinsella sp. | reverse complement strand
TTAAAGAAGTAGGACTCCTCCTGCACGCGCTCGAGCGGACGGTGGCAGTCGGGGCACAGGTGCTGGCCGACGCTGCCGTACTCCTCGTCACCCTTCTGGACCTGCGTGTCGGTGAAGTAGGTCTCGTCAGGCACGCAATACCAACCGTCGTAGCTGCCCTTATACAGGTAGCCGGACTCCTTCATGCGCTCCCACAGGTACTGCACGGCATGATGCTGGCGCGGCTCGGTGGTGCGGATGAAGTCGTCATTGGAAATCTCGAGCTTGCTCCACAGCTCCTTGAAGTGCGGGGCCTGGCTGTCGGTCCACTCCTGCGGCGTCATGTCGTGCTTGGCTGCGGCCTCGGCGACCTTCTCGCCGTGCTCGTCCATGCCGGTCAGAAACTTGACGTTAAAGCCAGCGGAGCGGCGATAGCGAGCCTGAACATCGGCGATGATGGTGGAATAAGCCGTGCCCAGGTGCGGATCGGCGTTGACGTAGTAGATGGGCGTCGTGATAAAGAACGAAGGCTTGCTTTGATCCATGGGGTTTGTCCTCCAGAAAAACGTTGCATACAGTGGATGATTCTAGCGCAAGGGCTGGATATCCTCCATCTATTGCATATCGAGCACCATGGCATAGACATCGCGCTTGCGGCGCGAATACTTCTGAGACAGGCGCTTAGCCACCGCGGAAGCGGGCTCTCCCTCCTCGAGCGCTGCGCGGATATCCTCGCGCAGGGCCTCGTCGGGATCCGCTGCCGCAGCGCCAACCGGCACGATGCCGGCCTCCTCGTCCTCGCTCGGTGGCGCGATAACCAGCGCAATCTCGCCCTTTATCTCGCCGCGGGCACGCAGCTCCTCGGCAAGCTGGGCGGCAGATCCGCGCAGGACCTCCTCATGCAACTTGGTGAGCTCGCGGCAGACGGCAACCTCACGCTGGGGAAAAACCTCGGTCACGGCTTCGAGCGTCGCCACGATGCGATGTGGAGACTCGTAGAAGATGAGTGCACCGGGCACCACGGCAAGGCGTTGCAGCCGACGCACACGGTCACCATGTTTGCGACCCAAAAAGCCCTCAAAGAAGAAGTGCTCGCAGGGAATGCCGGACGACACGAGCGCCGTAACGCACGCAGAGGGACCGGGGATGACCTCAACGGGCACATCGACCTCGCGCGCCGCCTCGACCAGCACCTGGCCGGGGTCTGACACGCTCGGCATACCGGCATCCGAGGCAAAGGCGAGGGTCTCCCCCGCCAGCAGACGGTCGACCAGACCGGCGGCACGGCTTGCAATGACATTTTCGTCGCAGCGGACGAGCGGTTTGGAAATACCCAGATGCATCAGCAGCTTTGAGGTCACGCGCGTGTCCTCGCAGCAGATCGCATCGGCGGCGCCAAATGCCTCGCCGACGCGCGGGGACAGGTCGCCCAGGTTACCGATGGGCGTACCGACCATATAAAGTTTGCCCGTACGGGCGCTGTTTTGCGTCATATCAACCTATTCGATCATGCCGCGCTCGAGCGTGCCGAGCGCCGCGCGGGCATCCCATGCCGCAATGCGCTTCTCGGTCTTCCACGTTTGGAAGAACCAACCGGCAGCCGGCGCAAACGAAGCCAGCTGGTTGGCGATAAACACGCGCTCGTAAGCATTGCGCCCCTCGGGCGTAACCGACGAGTTGGCAAAAATCGCCGCACCCGACCATTCGCCCACCAAAACGGGGAATCCGGTCGCGATTGCCTCCTTGAGCTCGCGTTTGTTGCGCGAGATAGCAGTCACGAGGCCACGGGGGCTCGTGATGTCGAGCGCATGCTCGTCGCGGTAATGATACAGATGAAGGTCCATGTAGACATTCTTGTACTTGGCACCGCGCATAAAATGCTTCCACTCGCCGGGGTGGCCCGAGGAGGAAAAGACAACGATCTTGTCCTCGGACATATACGAGCGAACAAGCTCGTACGCATCACGATAGAAGTTGCGCAGGTAATGAGCAGGAATGCCGTCCGTCATGGTAAAGAGACTCTTGCGGACGCTCATTTGAGGGGTGTCCAACAGCTCAATGCCCAGAAGACTCTCGGCCTCGCCATAGCGATCGGCCAGGCGCTCCAGAACATCGAGTGCGACGTGCCGGCCATTGGTGGACGAATGCCACTCGGCAACAGCCTCCGGTGTGGTGGGCGAATCGTTGGAATCACCCTGTCCACCCGGCACCGTCGCCAGATCGAGCAGCACGCGGATGTTGTACTTGGCAGCCCACTCGATAGCTCGGTCGATGTAGTCCACAACCGAGATATAGGAGGCATCGGACTCCTGGGAGCCAAACGCATACCACGGTACCGGCAGACGAACGGCATTGAGGCCAATCTGTGCCATACGGCGAAAATCGTCCTCGCTCACAAACGTCTCGTAGTGACGGCGCATGCGCTCGTTGTAAGCGGTGGCGCCCATTGCCTCTTGCAGCTCTGCCGCGTTGGATGCACCGGTCGCCGCATACAGCGACGGGGTCACCCAGGGCTCGGGAATAAACCAGCCAGAGAGATTAACGCCGAGTATCCTCTCCATCACTGCCCCCTTTTGAATCATACGGGCTAGGCCCGCATCGCTCGTGCATGACATATCTATCGATTTGAGTATACCCGCGCATGCAGACAGGCGACCGAACGGTCTACAAAGTGGCGCAAAAGCGGGAGGAATGTCTGGGCAGGCGGACACGAGCTGGTGCGCCGAGATGTACATATGCGCCTGAGGTAGGCGGCCGGAAAGCGTGCCCCGTTTTTTCGCAAAAGACTGGGATGCATTTTCCGCTCGAGGCCTCAACCGGAAAATGCATCCCGTTCTGAGCGCGGGATCTGGGACGCAGTTTCCGCCAAGGGCCGCAAAAGGAAAGCGCATCCCATTCTGACGCCGGATTCCGGGTCGCAATTTTCGCGGGGCCCTCGATAAAAGAAAAGGACCCCTTTTCAGAGGTCCTAGTCAATTCAAGGTGGCGGGGAAGGGAATCGAACCCCTGACACGAGGATTTTCAGTCCTCTGCTCTACCAACTGAGCTACCCAGCCATTTGAGGTGTGCCTTGTTTCAAGGCTTGATTAGTATAACCAAGGACACGTTCCGGTCAACCGAGAATTTCAAAAAAGTTTTTGAGCACGGCCTCGGTCCTATAAATCGGCACGTCAGAGGCATCAGCCGGCAGCAAGAAGTTTTTCGCTCCACCTTCTTAAGCCGGCACGCGTTGGAGAGCAGGGGGCGAAACAATGATTGAGGGGCGCTCGAGTGCCGCCCAGGCGCCAGGGCAGGAACACATACGCCAGGGACGTACGTTTTCGTAGCATGCGAGGACATAGCCGCGTGCATCGATAAAGGCGATATCGATGGGATAGGCCATAAAACACGTGTGGACCGAGGAACAGCGCGGAAACGCCATGACAAGCGGCAGCCCGTTAGCGGCGAGCGGTTGCCACCCCAACATGCCGCGCAGGCGTGCGCCAAACGACTCGGCAGCCACAAACTCCGCCGGCGACCAACCGAGCCTATTGAGCGCACGCGCGTAGGCGATATAGGACGCAACGGCACTCACATGACCACCCCTGGACGCCACGGATCGACCGTCACCGCGCGCTCGTGCGTAAGCGTGGCCGGCGCCCCTAGCGAAACGCCGGCGATACTGAGCGCACCGGGCCAGGGCTCATAGCTCATCGTGCAGGTGTATGTCCTAAATGTTCCCGATAACGAGAGCAAGCCATTGTCCGTCGCCATCGTACCCTGTTCGCTCGACACCTCAATCTGCAAGTCATAGCCCTCCATGGCGGACTGGACCTCGGCCTGCACGCGTGCCGAGACGTCAACAGCACTGTCGTCGCCCTCCCCGCCCGGCGCCACGGGATCGAAACGCGCAACGGCGCCGGCATAGACCATGATGTTGTAAACGATGAGTGCCAACACCAAAAGCACGGGAGTGACCACAGCCATCTCGACCGTTGCTTGGGCGCACTCCTCGTGCAAGCACGCGCGAGCAGCCATTACGATCCACCGCCAAACGCACCCGCCAACGTAGCGACATCGTCGGTAATCGGAATGGAGCCGCCACCGGGCAGCGGAATCTCGGCGATGGTGAACACTGCCTCGCTGATCGTACGCTCGACCTGGTACTGCAAGGCCTCGCAAAGCGCCTTGGGGTCAGTTACACCGAGCGGGATTTTTCGCAGGTTGTCCTGCACCTTGGAAAGGCCAGAGATATCGGAGCCCGGACTCTTGATGACATTTGCGGTATCGGTCAGCACGGGTTTTCGCAAGCGCAGATCGCACGGCTCAAGGCCCAGCCCCGCCACAGACCCCGACACCGTATCGCCAAGCCACGACGCAATGGAGCCCAGTACTCCGCTACCTCCTCCCAGACCGCCAATCAGGTTGCCCATGAG
>CATZTY010000120.1 GCA_958424475.1 uncultured Collinsella sp. | reverse complement strand
ACGGAAGACACCATCGAGCAGTACTACGATATCGTCGAGGACCTGGACGTCCCCATGAGCTCTAAGAACTACAGTTCCTGGAAAGACATCGTTGCCCTGTATGACGACCTGGACAACCGCATCGACGCGATCTGCGATGCCTGGGAGATCAGTCTAAAGTACGCAAAGCCCGCGGACCATAAGGACGAAATCGTGGCGCCGCTGGCAGGCGACAACGTGGCGGGCACCAATGACAACAAGTACCGTCAGGACTTTGAGGACCGCTATCCCGGCGCCAAGCCTGTCGAGGTGAAGTAATCCCAACAACTGATCAGAACTTGCGGTGAAATAGGGATTAATTAGGTCTTTTGCCAGCAAAAACAGTCCCTATTTCACCGCAACTTAGAAGTGGGGCCGGGCTCGCATTTGCATTTGCGCGCCCGGCCCCGCCGTGTCTATATGTGCTCGGTTACTTGTCGGCGGCCGCCTTCTTGGTGGTCGTCTTTTTCGCGGCAGTCTTCTTGGCAGTCGACTTCTTGGCGGTCGAAGTCTTCTTTGCCGCCGTGGTCTTCTTCGCCGTGCTCGCCTTGGTCGCAGTCTTGCGGCCGCGGGCGGGTTTCTTCTCCTTGGTCGGACAGTCCATGTTCACGCAAATACGCCACGGGCCGCGCGCCGTGTTGACCACCACGATGGGGGCGCCGCACTCGGGGCAGGTCTCGCCCGTCGCCTCGAGCTTGCCACGCGCCGGCAGCGGATAGCTCACGCCGCAATCGTCATAGTTGGTGCAGCGGATAAAGCGCTTGCCGCTCTTCTCGCTCTTGTGTGCAATCAGGTCGCCATGGCGTCCGGCCTCGGCACACACCTTGCACTCGCCCACCTTAAGGTCAGGCTCGTAGTTGGTGGGGCACGTGGGGTTCACGCAAATCTCGAAGGCCTTCTGACGGAACGGCTGGCATTTAATGCGCGGCGCGCCGCACTCGGGGCACACAGCGGCCTCGCCCTCGAGCGGGCTCACCTTGACGCCGCTCGGCACCGGATAGGTCACGTCGCAGTCGGGCCATCCCATGCAGCCGATAAAGCTGCCACGGGTCTTGGCGCTCGTCTTCATAACCAGGTCCTTGCCGCACTTGGGGCAGGCGCCCACGCGCGCATCGGCCGTGACGGCGTCGCTGATGGCGTCGCCCAGCTCCTGCGTGTGCTTGAGCAGCTCGTCGAGCACGCCAGCCAGCAGCGCGCGCGAGTGTGTCACGACATGCTCTTCGGTGTCCTCGCCGCGCTCCACGCGGGTCATGTCGCCGTCGAGTTCGCTGGTCATATCGGGACTCGTGATGCGCGGGGCAAACTGCGACAGCGCATCGATAATGGCGATACCCAGCTGACTCGGCTCCACGGGATCGTTTTTGAGGTAACGCACGGCGTACAGGCGCTCGATGATGCTCGCGCGCGTGGACTTGGTGCCCAGGCCGCGCTTTTCCATCTCCTGCACGAGCTTGCCCTGGCTGTAGCGCGCGGGCGGCTCGGTCTGCTTGGCCTCGAGCTTAATGTCGAACACGTCGACCGTGTCGCCCTGCTCCAGCGGCGGCATCTGCTCGTCGCGCTTGAGTCCATACGGGTATGCCTCGCGGAAACCCGGGGTCACGAGCACGTCGCCCGAAGCCACGAACGGCTCGCCGTTCACATCGAGCTCGAGCTTGGTGTTCTCGATGGTCGCAGGACCCATAAGCGTCGCCAGGAAGCGGCGAGCGATGAGGTCGTAGAGCTTGCGTTGGCCGCCATCGAGCGTGGACGGATCGCCCTCGCCCGTGGGATAGATAGGCGGATGGTCGGTGGTCTCGACTTTGCCACGCGTGGGCTTCATGGGCCCGGCGAGCACCTTTTTGCATACGGGCGCCAGCGCCGGGTTGATCTTTGCCAGGTCACTCACCACGGCGCCCAGGTCGAGCGTCGCGGGGTACACGGTGTTGTCGACACGCGGGTAGCTGATAAGGCCCGCCATGTAGAGGGACTCGGCGATGCGCATGGTACGCGCAGGCGAGATGCCTTCGGCCGCAGCGGCTGCCTGCAGCGAGGTGGTCGCAAACGGCGTGGGCGGCTGCTGCTTGCGCGAGCGCTTGGTCACCGCGGCGACTGTTGCCGTCGCGACGCCGTCTACATGGCCGTACGCCGTCTCGGCAGCATCCTTGTCGGTAAAACGCGCCGTCTTGTGAGCGATCTTAAAGTGGTCGTCCTCGGCAGCACCCTGTGCGGCTCCCATGCCGCGGATCTGCCAATAGTCCTCGGGCACAAACGCCATGCGCTCGCGCTCGCGCTCGACCACCAGGGCAAGCGTCGGCGTCTGCACGCGGCCGGCGGAACGCACGTTGCCAAAGCCGCCAAACTTGGCGAGCGTCAGGTAGCGCGTGAGCACCGCGCCCCAAATGAGGTCGATGTGCTGGCGGCTCTCGCCGGCGTCGGCCAAGTTCTGGTCGAGCGAGACGAGATTATCGAAGGCCTGCGTGATCTCGGCCTTGGTAAACGAAGAGTACTGGGCGCGGGCGACCGGCAGGTCGGGCGCCACCTCGCGCACCTTGTTGAGGGCGTCCGAGCCGATCAGCTCGCCCTCGCGATCGAAGTCCGTGGCGATGATGACGCTGTCGGACTTTTTGGCGAGGTTCTTGAGCGAGCGGATGAGCTCCTTCTCAGCCGGCAGCTTAATGACGGGTGCCCAGGTGAGATAGGGCAGGCTCTCAAGCTTCCAGCCCTTGATGGAGATGCCATCGGCAAGGAACGGCTTACGCTTGGTGTCGTAAGGCGGACGCGCCAGGCCATCAGGCATATCGGCCGGCAGCATCTCACCGTCCTCGGTCACCGAATACCAACCCAGTTTTTTATCGAACAGCACGCTGTCGCAAAAATCGGGCGCCAGGATGTGACCGGCAAGGCCGATGGTCACGCACTCCTCGCCCTTCCACTCAAAACGGTAGATGGCGGTGTTGTACACCTTGTCCTTTTTGGGCTTACCCGTGGACAGCCGCTCGGCAATCTGACGCGCGGCGTCGTTTTTCTCGGCGATGATGAGCTTCAAAAGAGGCTCCTATCTCGTATCTCTGCGGCTACGCCCGCCCGTATGGCGGCCGACTTACGCCCTTGCCTGCTCAATCTGCCCGATGAGCCAATCGCACCAGGCATCCATGCCCTCGCCCTTGCGCGCGCTCACGGCAAACCGCGGCACCTGCGGATTGAGGTCATCGAGTGTCTTAGTATACCTATCCATGTCAAAATCGAAAGCCGGGGCCACATCGACCTTGTTGAGCAGCTGTGCACCGGCGTGTTGGAAGATGCCCGGGTACTTGATGGGCTTGTCGTCGCCCTCGGGCACCGAAAGAATCATGATGGACAGGTTCTCGCCCAGGTCAAAGTCAACTGGGCAGACCAGGTTACCCACGTTTTCGATAAAGATAACATCGATGTTTTGAAGGCCCACAGCCTGGTCGAACGCGTCAACGGCCTCCATGATCATATTGCCCTCGAGATGGCACAGGCCACCCGTGTTGATCTGGATGGCGGGCATGCCGGCTTCCTTCATGGTGATGGCGTCGACGTCCGAGGCGATATCGCCCTCGATGACGGCACAGCGCAGGCCCGCCTTGTCGCGCAGGCGCTCGTTGGTGCCCAGAATCGTAGTGGTCTTGCCCGAGCCAGGGCTCGACAGCACATTGATCACATAGGTGTTTGTCTCTTTAAATCGCTGACGCAACTGATCTGCCAGGCGCTCGTTGCGCGACAGAATCGGCGATGCGATATCAATCGTTTTCTCGGCCATATTCGGCACTCCTTACTTCTACCATTTATACCCGTCCCCAGGTGGCTGGCGGGCTAATCGTCGGGAGTCTCGATTTCGATACTGGCGATGTCGAGTTCGCGGCCGTGCAGTAGGCGCACGTTGGCACCACCACACTGGGGACAGCGACAGTGGAAGCGATCGTGGTCGAAGACCTCACCGCAGTCCAGACACTCACTTTGTGGATGGACTTCCTCCACGGCAAGCTCGCAGCCGTATGTGAGAGGGTCCTCGTCTCGGAACGTCTCCCACGCAAAGTCGAGCGCCTCGCGCACAACTTCGGTCATATCCCCGATACGCAGCGTTACCAAAACGGCGCGCGAGGCCCCCGCCCCACGCGCCGCGCGAATCACTGTATCGAGTATGCCGTTGACAATGCCAACCTCGTGCATACCGATTTACTCCTCGTCGTCCTCGTCGTCCGAGAACAGGTCCAGACGGCTCACAAACAGGCCCTCCTTGCCCTCGCGCGCGGTAATGACCACACGGGCGATGGCAAGCGAAATCTCGTAGAGCGAGAGCAGGGCACCATACATGAGGCCCAGCGTAACGGGCGAGCCGTCGGGCGTAATCACAGCCGAGCCCACAAGCAGGCC